>JBFHPZ010000037.1:0-11399 GCA_041592495.1 Gammaproteobacteria bacterium
GTCATCAAGCGTATGGAAGAAGAGCGTACCAGTGCTGGTGGTATCGTCATTCCTGATTCTGCAACCGAAAAACCTTCCCGCGGCAAGGTATTGGCTGTGGGTAACGGCAAGGTGAATGAACAGGGTGAAGTGCGCGCACTCGACGTTAAGGTTAATGATACCGTACTGTTTGGCAAATATGCCGGTACAGAAATTAAAGTCGATGGCGAAACTGTGCTGATCATGCGCGAAGACGACATCCTGGGTGTTATTGGCTAACAAGATTTAAGAGGACAAACGAATGGCTGCTAAAGAAGTACGTTTTAGTGATGATGCGCGTAGCCGCATGATCAAAGGTGTAAATGTTTTGGCCAATGCGGTGAAAGTAACCCTGGGCCCCAAAGGCCGCAATGTGGTGCTGGAAAAAGCATTTGGTGCTCCAACTGTAACTAAAGACGGTGTATCCGTTGCCAAGGAAATCGAGCTGGAAGACAAGTTCGAAAACATGGGCGCGCAGATGGTTAAGGAAGTGTCTTCACAGACTTCCGATATCGCCGGTGACGGTACTACTACTGCGACAGTTCTGGCCCAGGCTATTGTGCGTGAAGGCATGAAATCCGTTTCTGCCGGTATGAACCCCATGGATTTGAAACGCGGTATCGACAAGGCCGTAACGGCTGCCGTTGAAGAGCTGAAGAAAATTTCCAAGCCTTGCAGCAGCGGCAATGCCATTGCCCAGGTAGGTACCATCTCTGCCAACTCCGACAAAAACATCGGTGACATCATTGCTGAAGCAATGGACAAGGTGGGTAAAGAAGGCGTTATCACTGTTGAAGAAGGCACTTCACTGGAAAATGAACTGGACATAGTTGAAGGTATGCAGTTCGACCGTGGCTACCTGTCACCTTATTTTGTGAACAACCAGCAGAGCATGAGTGCTGAACTGGAAAATCCCTTCATCCTGTTGTTCGACAAGAAGATTTCCAACATCCGCGACCTGCTTCCCGTACTGGAAGGCGTTGCCAAATCCGGCAAACCCTTGCTGATCATTGCCGAAGACGTTGAAGGCGAAGCCCTGGCGACTCTGGTGGTTAACAGCATGCGCGGTATCGTCAAGGTGGCTGCGGTTAAGGCACCTGGTTTCGGTGATCGCCGTAAAGCCATGCTGCAGGATATCGCTATCCTGACCGGTGGCCAGGTGATTTCTGAAGAAGTGGGTCTGTCACTGGAAAAAACCACTCTGGATGACCTGGGTCAGGCGAAGAAAGTGTCTGTCACCAAGGAAAACACCACTATCGTTGATGGCGCTGGCCAGTCTGCTGATATCGAAGCCCGTGTTTCACAGATTCGTGTACAGGCCGAAGAAGCCACTTCAGACTACGACCGTGAGAAACTGCAGGAACGCGTGGCCAAGCTGGCCGGCGGTGTTGCTGTGATCAAGGTCGGTGCTGCCACTGAAGTTGAAATGAAAGAGAAAAAAGCCCGCGTTGAAGACGCCCTGCACGCGACTCGTGCTGCGGTTGAAGAAGGCGTGGTGCCTGGCGGCGGTGTTGCCCTGATCCGTGCCTGTTCAGCCATCGCTGGTCTGAAAGGCGACAACCATGATCAGGACGTAGGTATCGCCATTGCCAAACGCGCCATGGAAGAACCTCTGCGCCAGATCGTCAGCAACGCCGGTGAAGAACCTTCTGTTGTGCTGAACAAGGTTGCCGAAGGTACAGGCAATTTCGGTTATAACGCTGCCACTGAAGAGTTCGGCGACATGATCGAAATGGGTATTCTGGATCCAACCAAGGTAACCCGTTCTGCCCTGCAGAATGCAGCTTCTGTTGCCGGTCTGTTGATCACAACCGAATGCATGGTCGCTGAACTGCCTAAGGAAGCCCCAGCCGGTGGCGACATGGGTGGTATGGGCGGTATGGGTGGCATGGGCGGCATGATGTAATCATCCCCCGGCTTTCCATAAAGCCAGCTTGCACAAGTATAAAGCCCGGTCAGAAATGGCCGGGCTTTTTATGTATAGGATGTAAGGGCAAGGCGTGTTCCTGACACGCCTATTGCACTTCCGCTATCCTTGGCGGTCGTATGCCGCGGGCGCTGGAAGCGCAGGAGCGGCGATGTTTCCGCTATTTTCAGTTTTCTTGGCTACACTAAATTCAACAATAACAATGTGGATGATTGCCGAGGCTGCCTAGATTATGAGAAATCTTTTATCCTGTTTCATGCTGTTAGCCTTATCCGCAGTAACAGCAAGCACATATGCAAAAACCCAGCAATATGTTCGCGACTATAGCTATACCGCCACGTCTTATGACAATGAATACAGTTCCCGCATCAGCGCCATCGATGGTGTAAAACGAACCCTGGTAGAAGAGTTGGGTACTTATGTGCAGTCGGTATTTAAAAGTCATAGTAATGAGCTGGGTGAAGTCTATGTCACCCAGGACATGATCACGCTAACCGCCGGCATTATTAGTCTCAAATTGTTGCAGGAAGACTGGAACCGTATTCGTTATTACGTTCAGGCACAGATGCAGGCAGATCCCGATGAGGTGATGGATTCTGTTCGGCAACTGCAGCAGAACAACGAGCTGGAAGATGCCCTTCGAAAATCGCAAAATGCATTGACTGACGCCCGTGAAGAAATTGCTCAGTTGAGAAAGCAGCTGGATGCAGCAAAGGACGAGGGGAAAAAACTGGCACTGGTGAATCAGTACCAGACGATTGTGCGTGATGTGGATATTGAGATGCGATTCCTGCGTGCCATGCAGTCACGTCTTCAGGGCGACTTCAAACAGGCCTTGCAGGAACTGCAGCAAATGGCCGATCAGGGTTATGAAAAGGCTCAGTGGCGTTTGGGGTTTATGTATGAACGTGGACTGGGTGTGGAAGCTGATTATCAACAGGCGCGCAACTGGTATGGCAAGGCGCTTGCGCAGGGAAGTGGCGAGGCATTGGCGCGTATCGGCTTCATGTATGAGCGTGGCCTGGGTGTGGCACAGGATTACAACAAGGCAGCCGAATATTATCTGCAAGCCTTACCTGCCGGCAGCGGTTTTGGCATAGCGCAACTGGGTTATCTGTATTTTATTGGCCAGGGTGTAGATCGTGATTATGACAAGGCCGTGGCCTATTACAGAATGGCCGCAGACAAAAACAATGGCCTGGGTATGGCCCGTCTGGGACAGGCTTATGCCAAAGGCATAGTTGTCAGCAAGGACTATAACCAGGCTGCCCAGCTATTTCGTCGCGCAGCAGAACGTGGAAATGGACTGGGGATGGCGCATCTGGGTGATCTTTACCTGAAAGGAGATGGCGTAGCCAAAGATGAGCGAGAGGCCCTGCGCCTGTACAAGGCTGCAGCCTTGCAAACCAATCCTCATGGTATTGCCAGGCTGGGGTCTATGTATGAGGAAGGTCGAGGGGGTTTGGATCGCGATGTGGACAAAGCAATCGAGTTATATCGTAAGGGGGCAGAGCTTGGCAGTACATTTGGGGAAATGCGACTGGGCAGAGCTTATATGAAGGGTATAGGTGTAAGAAAAGATCGTAATGAGGCCCTGAAATGGTTCCGTCTGGCGGCAGATAAGGGGCACCCCAAAGCCATTCAAATGGTGAGGAAGCTTGAATAGGCCATATAGAGCTTATTATGAATAACGTTTTTTACCTGTTTTTCCCGATTCAGCCATCATCAAATTGCAATTTGCAACACCGCAAATTGCAATGCCGTTGCAAACTGCAATCGGGTTTTTGTTCAAGGGTATCTAAGTTGTTGATTCTTTTATGCCATGAATGTTGGCACATACTCTGCACTAATAAATACGTAACGATTTGCAGAGCCGATTTAGGATTTGACGATTTTTCGAAAGCAACCACGCTGATGCTTAGGCGCATGGATTAGCGTCGCTCTTTTTACACCAGGTTGAAACAGGCTGTTTGACCTTTGATTTTCATAAAGCAACCACGCTGATGCTAGGGGCAAGGAATAGCCCCGCTTTTTTTATTCGAAGGTTAAAGTTAAAAGTGCAAAGCTTAAAGGGAGCAATCCTTTAACGCTTATATCTTTATACTTTAACTTGGTTAGATCACACAACCACGCTGATGCTAAGTGCAGGGACGCACTATATTTTTCCCGCTTAATCTAGTCCTTATCCAGCAATCCCATTTCGAGAAAGTGATCGAGAAAACTTACGCCGTAACAGCTACCGTGTTCGGTTTCCTGTTCCTTGTCCTGGCAATAGCAAATACGCCCCATGGCATGATGAATTTCCCCATTAGCCATGTGCACAATCACCTGAACACGTTCGTTAATTTCAAATTCATCATGGCTGCAAAAACGTAAACCGCCACGGCTGATATTGATTATGGGGTAACAGTGGTCGTCATCTTTCGTCTGAAGATTGGGCCGGTTGAGATTCAGCCATGCACCTTTGATAAATTGACGGTTGTCCCGTCGGATCAGTTTCTTTTCATTTATTGATGTTTCCATATCCATAAATTCTAACCGCTATTGGCTCAGGCAGTTTTTTAGCTGACTGGCAATGTTGTTCATTAAACTGAAATACAGTCTGTCATCCGCTGTCAGTTGTGCACCTGTGGGGTCCAGGGGTAACAGGTTTATCTGTTGCCCTTCGGTAATCGTCTTGAGAATTTGGGGCACATAGGGCGGTTCATAGAAAATACATTTTAGATGGTTTTGGTGGATTATGCTGCGCAAGTGGCGTACCTGCTTGATGCCGGGTTGTTGTTCCGGGGAGGGCGTCACAAAAAAACTGTGGTCCAGGCCATATTCCTGCTCAAAATACTGGAAGGCATCGTGATAAATCATGAAGGGTTTGTTTTTTACTTCCGCCAGTTGCTGCTGTATCTGGTGTTGCAATCTATCCAGTTCATCCAGCTGGCGATGCAGGTTGGCTGTATAGTGTTCGCGGTTTTCAGGATCTATTTTTATCAACATCATATGCAGTTGTTGACTAATGATTTTTGCGTTTTCAACTGAAAGCCAGATATGTCCATCATGATCAGAATCATGGCCATGACCATCATGATCCTGATGTGCTCGAACCGGCAGGGTTTTGATCTGCGGTAACTCGCTCAATGCAATCAATTTGCCTTTATCGAGTTTGTGTTCCAGTGAGTGCATAAAGCCTTCAATGGCGGGGCCGGTATAAATAATGAGATCGGCTTCCTCGAGTAATCGGCGGTCGGAAGGTTTGAGTGCATAGTCATGGGGTGATTGTGTGCCCTGTATCAAAAGCGCAGGTTGGCTAATGCCCAGGGTTAGCGCGCTCACCAGTGAATGAATCGGTTTAATGCTGACCAGTATGGATGGGGGCTTTGCCTGCGCTGGTAAGACCCATAGCAGACTCAACACGAGTAGAAGTTTATTGATGTGATGTATAAAGCTCATATTACCGGCGATGTTATGGATTCTGTGTTATCGTTTGCCCTGAATTTTACGTGGTGTTGATTTGCATTCACAGGCCATTCAGCGAATTTCCTAAATCAATCATTGTTTACTATGACAGATAAGTATTCTGAAATCCTTGTCAAAGCCAAAGGTATTAGTCTGCAACTCGGTGGACAGTTGGTGTTGCAGGACATTGCGCTGGAAGTGCGGCGAGATGAAATCGTTACCCTGATCGGACCTAACGGTTCCGGCAAGACATCACTGGTGCGTGTGTTGCTGGGCCTGATAAAACCGGACGCCGGCGACATCGAGCGCAAACCCAAATTGCGCATTGGCTATATGCCACAGAAACTGCATGTTGATCCGGTATTGCCGCTGAATGTAAAACGCTTTTTGCAATTAACGCCATCTGTGTCTGATGATGAACTGAATCAGGTGCTGAAGAAGGTGGGTGCAGTCAGCCTGTTAAACCAGCCCTTACAGAAAATTTCCGGTGGTGAATTCCAGCGGGTGTTACTGGCGCGTGCCTTATTACGTCACCCGGATTTACTGGTGCTGGATGAACCTGCACAGGGCGTGGATATCAATGGCCAGCAACAACTGTATCAATTGATTACCAAAATTCGCAACGAAATCCATTGTGGGGTGTTGATGGTGTCCCATGATTTACATCTGGTTATGGAATCCACCGATCAGGTGTTATGTTTGAATACTCATATTTGTTGTACCGGGCATCCGGAAGCTGTCAGCCAGCATCCTGAATATCTCAAGTTATTTGGATCTGCAATGGATGGCTTCGCAGTTTATACCCATAAGCATGACCATGATCATGACCTGCATGGTGATGTTATCGATCATGAAGGTCATCATCATGGATGATTTTATTATCAGGGCAGTGCTGGCCGGAATATTGGTGGTCCTGATGTCGGGGCCACTGGGTTGCGTGGTGGTCTGGCGGCGCATGGCTTATTTTGGCGATACCCTGGCGCATGCGGCGTTGCTTGGTACCGGTCTGGCCATTGCCATTGATTTTAATCCTATGGCGGGTGTGCTGTTCATTGGCTTGCTGTTAAGTATATTGCTGGTGATGCTGCAACGCACACCGGACCTTTCCATCGATACCCTCATGGGAATTCTGGCACATGGCTCACTGGCAGTCGGACTTGTGTTATTGGCCTGGTTACAACATCAGGGTTTGCGTATCGATTACATGTCCTATTTGTTTGGCGATATTCTGGCCGTGAGCTGGAATGACCTGCTTTGGATGCTGGCGGTGGCTGTTGTGGTGATCGGTGTTTTGTTTTATCTGTGGCAAGCCCTGCTGGCTATGGCCATACATGAAGAGCTGGCGCAAACCGAAGGCGTCAATATCCTGCGTATACGCATGATATTCATGATGTTGATGGCGTTAATGATTGCCGTGGCCATGAAAGTGGTGGGGGTTTTGTTGATTACCGCCTTGTTAATCATTCCCGCCGCCAGTGCGCGACGCCTGGCCTGGTCACCGGAAAGCATGGCGCTGACATCCATTGCGTTTGGAGTGCTGGCGGTAATTGCAGGTGTGATGGCATCCATGCAATGGGATACGCCCGCGGGGCCTTCAGTTGTCGTGGCTGCAATGATTTTGTTTTTTATTTCACGCTTTAAAACATTGCGATCATGATGCGGATTGTATCAAGGTCACAATCTGTTCCCGGGTAATCTGCGCCAGTTCATCCCGCGTGTAATCACTGGCATTGATCGGCGGTAGAAAATGCAAACGTGCTTCCATGCTGGCTTCAGACATCAGGCCCAGGGTTGATTTAATTAACTGAGTTTCGCCCACATAAGGCACTTTGGGATGTACCCCATCGGGGTGCGGATAGCGCAGGGCAATCGCCTGTACCTGCACGCCAGCATCGATTGCCGCCTGAAATAATCGGCTATGAAAACGTTTCACTGAACTGCCATCGGTAGTAGTGCCTTCCGGAAAAACAATGACATGCCTGCCATTGCTTAATGCAGACTGTATTTCCTGCATGGATTGGGTTGATGCACCTTTCTCACCGCGTTTAATAAACAGTGTTCCGGCTTTCGCAGCAAGCCAGCCGATGATGGGCCAGCTGTTCACTTCATCCTTGGACAAAAAATGCACCGGTACAATAGAACCCAGTGCCGGAATGTCGAACCAGGAAATATGATTGACGACAAACAAGGTTGGTTGTTCATTGATTCTGCCATCGGTTTTAACTTTCATACCAAAAATATTGCAAATGCGTCTATGCCACCAGAGAACATATCTGGCTGCAACCGAACCAGGCCGTATGGTTTTATCGAGAAAGGGAATTGCCAGAAAAATACTTAAAATAATATGCAGTAATAGCAACAAGAAACGCCAGCTGATTCGAACGGGTTTGTAATAGCGTTGCATGGGAAATTAGCAGAACTTAGGATGAGAAGCGCATGGATAAATCAATGGCTTTAATATCTTTGGTCAGTGCGCCGGTTGAAATATAATCAACACCGGTTTCGGCAATGCTCCGAATGTTTTCCAGCGTTACACCACCGGAAGCTTCCAGTTCAACACGTTTATTATTCAGCGTGACCGCCTGCCTGAGTAAATCAAGATCGAAATTATCCAGTAATACGCGTTCTACGCCGGCATCTATAGCCTGTAATAATTCTTCCAGGTTTTCGACTTCAACTTCTACTGACAATTCCGGGCTGTTAAAGCGGGCTGACTCAATGGCTTCCTGAATACTGCCAGCAGCAAGGATATGGTTTTCCTTGATCAGGATGGCATCGTACAAACCAATGCGGTGATTGTCACAGCCGCCACAATGCACGGCGTATTTTTGTGCAAGACGCAAACCGGGAATGGTTTTGCGGGTATCAAGTACCCGTGCCTGTGTGCCAGTGACTGCATCGGCATAACGCCGTGCAATGGTGGCAGTGCCGGACAGGGTTTGTAAGAAATTTAATGCAGTGCGTTCACCGCTGAGTAACGCACGGGTTGCGCCACTCAGGGTACAGATTTGTTGATTGGGTTTTACCTGGTCGCAATCATCAACATCCCATTCAATGAAGATAGAGGGATCAAGCTGGTTGAAGACCTCTTCAAACCAGTCGATACCGCATATTACAGCCGACTCTCGGGTAATCACCGTGGCGATACTGAAATCATCTTCCGGTATCAATAAACTGGTAACGTCACCATGACCTATGTCTTCAGCCAACGCGTTGTTTACCGATTCTTCAATATAGCTTTGGGGAACATGCATGTTAGTAGTACAAAAAATTTCGTGGAGCTAGTTTGTCAGAAGATGAACTGGCTGTCACCCTTGTTGAGTCGCGTTATTCAAAGACCAGGCGTAATCCGGCGAAGATATGACGTTTGTCTGCTGTATAGAAGTTGCGGAAGGATGCGCGGCGAATTTCCGGACGAGTATGTCGGCTGGCGCCACGCAGGACATAATGCTTGTCATCAAACCAGGGAACTGAATAGCCTTCATAGGGGAATGCCTGAAAGCCCTGGTATGGATAAAGCGTGTTATTGCACCATTCCCATATCTGGCCGGTGTTATGCAACTGGCCGGAACGCACAGCTGCTTCCCATTCATGTTCATGGGGTAATCTTGCATTACTCCATTTTGCAAAAGCGCTGGCTTCATAGTGATTGATGCCATAAACCGGTACATCGGCTTCGAGCTCAAACGGTCCTTGATGTTTAATGCCATACCACTGATTTGATTTGTTTCTGCGCCAGTGTTCCGGGTGAAATGTGCCCGCATTACATCGCCAAAGCCAGGCTTCTTTGCTCCACCATACGTTATTGTTGTAGCCATTGTCTTCAATAAAATTTAAATATTCTGCATTAGTAACAGGATGGCTGGCAATGTCAAACGCAGCTAAGGTTTGTGAGTGTCGCGGTAATTCGTTGTCATAGGTTAATGGGAATTCGCCACCAATATCATGTTCGCCGGCCGAGATGCGTATGGATTCAGTGGATAGTGTTTTTCCTGTTAATACCGTTTTTGGCTGAAAGTTTTTATAGTCTTTTTTCAGGGCAATCTGGTTGAGCACCAGCTGCATGGTTTCATAATGTTGGGCGTAATGCTGGATCAGAAAATTTTGTAAAAATTCCTGTTTGAATAATGCGTGTTCGCTGAAAGGTGGTTTCATCTGCATTAGCAGAATGTCATTGTCATCCTGTTGCTGCTGAATTTGTTCAAGCAACTTTTTAAGTTTGGGTAGTTTTTTTCCGCGTTCGGGTTTTGGGCAATTTTCCGGTAAATATAAATGTTGCAGTTGAGCTGTATGGCTATCATCCTCACGTGCAACTTCATGCAACCAGTAATTTTCAATGAACATGCAATGTCCCAGATGCCAGCCAATGGGGCTTAGATCGGGATGATATTGGCTTCGATAGGTTTTATTATTCATGCCCTCGAATAACTCTCGGGTTTTGTTTTGAATGGCTCGCAGCCTGATCATGGTGCCAAGGGATGTGCTCATAATGCTTGCAATACTATTTCGTTGTCGGGTTGCATAATAATTAACTGGTGATCTTCAACGGCATGCCAGTTCGAATCTTTGTTTAATGCTTCTGATGCCAGCAACCGGGCAGTCGCAGGAAAGCCTGCAATATTTTTTCCATAATAGAGTGTAGGGCATAAACCATTGATTGCATGACAAGTTGCATACACGCTATTGCCATTACAAATTATGATGTTGAGTAATGCGGACTGATCGCCAATAATATCAGCAATACAGGTCATGGTGTTTCTGATTGCCTGGGCAGGATCATGATCCTGCTGGATGAAATGTAATAATAGAGCAAAGATGTATTCTGAATCTGTGTTACCGTGAATATTGCTCTCGTATTCATGGTGCAGTATTTTGCGTATTTCACCTCGGGCCGTTTGTGCAAAATCTTTAATATAGCCGTTATGCATGAATAGCCAGTTTTTATAACGGAAAGGTTGGGTGTTATCGTAATGGGCGCCAAGGCCGGGTGTGGCACTGCGTACCATGGCCAGCCACAGATTGCGCTGTACGCTGTGACTGAAATCATCAAGATTGGGATCATTCCAGATAGGAATGCATTGCCTATAACGTGCAGCCTGTTGTTTGTTATACCAGCCGATACCAAAACCATCGGCATTGAGTGTGGCCTCTCGCATTTCAAGAGGTTGCCATGCCTGTTTTTGCAGGCTATGTTCGGTTGTGGAAATCAGATCATACAGGCTGATTTCCGGTCCCATATACGCAAGAAGTCTGCACATTAAACTATCACCGTATCAGTTGATCAGTTGTTGGCGGTAAATCGTTCTCTAACAATAACAAAAAATTGGAGTTGTTATGGATAATACTATGCCACAAAGAAATTGTATTTATGTTGCGAAATCCCGAAAAGTGAATGATTTGGTGAGTGATGTGCGTGAAGGCATGTTGACGCATCCCCGTTGTTTGCCGCCAAAATATTTTTATGACGAAATCGGTTCGCGGCTGTTTGATCAGATTTGCGATACACCGGAATATTACCCGACACGTACAGAAGCTGCCATGTTAGAGGCATGTGCTCGGGAATTGATGTCGCTGGCAAAACCGGATCATATTATTGAATTTGGTAGCGGCACCAGTCGTAAAACCCATTATTTGTTGAAAGCCTGTGAACAGTTGGCAATTGAATGTGAGTACTTGCCGTTCGATGTATGCGAAGCAATGTTGCATGAAGTCAGGCATGATCTTGAGGCGGAATATTCCTGGTTGAATGTATTGCCGCTGGTGGGAGATTACACTGCCGGACTCGACCATATTTACCAGCCTGAGGGGCGACGGATGTATTTGTTCCTCGGTAGCAGTATTGGTAATTTTTCGGTGACGCAGGCTTGTGCGTTTATTGCTGAAATCAAAGCCTGTATGCAACCTGGTGATACATTGTTATTGGGTGTCGACAGGGTGAAGGATTATGATGTGCTACATCATGCTTATAACGATGCCGAGGGTTTAACGGCAAAATTCAACCTGA
>JBFHPZ010000038.1:0-11211 GCA_041592495.1 Gammaproteobacteria bacterium
GCATATAATATTTACGGTAGGCCTGATCCTTGATCAGATCATGCACCTTGCCCTTGAGTAGACCCAGTTCCACCATGCCTTTGGTCAGCACTTTCACGGCGGTCTCATGGGGATCATTCCAGTGATTACCCGGCTTCACCTGTTTGATAGCTTCCAGGTTGGCTTCCAGCACCAGTTCGCAGATTTCTTTTTGCGGTGGCGAGTAGCGACCATTCACCGGGAAGGTGCGGGTGATATCCGCATCATATCCCTGAAATTCGGCACCGGCATCGATCAATACCAGGTCGCCATCATTCAGCACCATGTTGTTATCGGTGTAATGCAGAATACAGCCATTGGCACCGCCGCCCACAATGCTGGGATAAGCCCAGGTAGCACCGCTGCGCTGGAATTCATACATGATTTCCGCATCCAGCTGATATTCATACATGCCGGGTTTGCAGGCTCTCATGGCTCGCTTGTGGGCCTCGGCGGAAATTTTGGCGGCCTTCTTCATCAATTTAATTTCATCACGATCCTTGTACAGGCGCATTTCGTGCAGCAAAAAATCCAGGGACACAAACTCATAGGGTACATGGGTGCCGGATCGGGACTGGCTGCGCAGGGTGTTGACCCAGTCCATCACCTGCTTATCGAATTGAGGATCGAGGCCCATGGTGTAATAGACCTTTTCACAGTGTTCCATCAGGCCCGGCAGAATGTCATCGATATCATCGATGGGAAAAGCATCGTTGACGCCAAAATGCTCTAGGGCACCTTCCGGTCCGAAACGTCGACCATGCCAGATTTCCTGTTCTATATCCTTGTCGCGACAAAACAGGATGTATTCACCCTGTTTGCGCCCAGGCACCAGCACAATGACGGCTTCCGGCTCCGGGAAACCACTGAGATAGTAAAAATCGCTGTCCGGTCGGTAGGGGTGCTCCACATCCCGGTTACGGATGTGTACCGGGGCCGCCGGCAAAATGGCAATGCCACCTTCACCGATCATGCGCATGAGTTGCTTACGATGCTTGGCATGAACTTTCTGATTCATATTAACTGCTTATCCTGGGGGTCAATTTGTTATGGGTATTAGTCTGGAATCCTAATGCAGGGTTTCAGATGGCTGTTTTAAGGGTTGCAATTCCTCATTAATCAACAGTACACCCATACGCACATATTCATGTAGTTGCATATAGGCATCCTCATCCGCTTCATCCTGGGCGTCTTCATCAAGACCCACACGGGCAATTTCGGTCATATCACGGATGATTTCAGCGGTATCGGCCGGTAACTCGGCCTCCTGCTTCAGACCACCCGCCGCCAGACCGTAGGTAAATCCCTGGCACCATTCGGCAAGGGCTTCGGTTCGATCCAGCAAAGCATCCTCATCGGATGGCAGGAATAATTCAAACCCGGCTTCGGCATCATTCAGTTGTTGGCGGGCAGATTCATACAAACCAACCAATAACTGGCTGGCTTCCCGTACCAGCAGGTTATTTAAATCCAGCTCCGGGAAAACTTCCTTGAGCCAGTCTTCCAGTACCGGTTTACCGCTGGCACAGGCCATGCCGCACAGACAACCATGGCTTTCCGCTGCAGTCATCTCGGCATCGGATTTCTCCAGTGCCGCCTGAAGTTGTTGGTATTCGGGTCGTGGTGTCATGCCTGCTCCAGTAGATTTCTGCCGGTAATTCTATCATGCGCTCTCAATACTGTCGGTCACATACTCCATTCAAGAAACACAATTTACCGCCGATACCCTGAGCACCCTGACATGAGGTCAGAAAAATATATTATCCTGGCCAAGTCATTCTTATTGACCCTGCCAGATTCAGAAACTATATTTAGCACTATGACTGAGAAAACACCCCAAAATATCGAGTCCCTTGAACGCAAGATTGAACAGCTGCTTGAGCTTTCTCACCGTTTGTCGGAAGAAAACAAAATGCTCAAGGAACAGTTGCAGTCCCTGAAGACTGATAGATCAAGCCTAGTAGAGCAAAAAGAGCAGGTTCGAGCCCAGGTTGAGCGCATGATTTCACGCCTCAAAACCATGGAAACCATCTAGGGTTAATGTCAATCTCGGCCACTCCCGCGTGAACAAAGACAATTCCAGCATCAATATCAAAATCATGGATAAGGAATATCGGGTTGCCTGCGCGCCCGAGGAACAGGACTCCCTGCGTAATTCCGCCGCATTCCTGAATGAAAAGATCAATGAAGCACGTCGCCGCGGCGCTGCGCTGGACAAGGAACGCGTCGCTATCATGGTGGCATTGAATCTTGCCCATGAATTGCTGGGCAACAAAGAATATGAAAACAACTACAATGACATCAATTCACGTGTGGGCACTCTGCAGAAAAAAATAGATATAGCCCTTCGCGAAATTGAAGTATCATAGATTCAAATCAATTACTGTTTAATAAGTATTTGCTTAAATGAATTTAACCTCAAATCGATTGAGGTGCTCGTAGCCCCAGAACACGATAAGGGGCAAAAGAGCCAAAGGGTTGAAATATACTCTTGTAAAAAAAGTTTGGGTGCTTCTGCTGTGTTTGTATGCAAACCAAAGAAACCCCTTGAGCCTTAATCATCGACCCCGGGGACCATGCCTGTTCGGTTCTGTGAGCAATACCGCTTTACGCGGGAAGCCTGATGTACTGACGCTAGTTCCCACTTGAACCTCAGGTTCAAGGGTCATGAGTTATGCTACGGCACTTGCGGTTGCACCCTCTTCCACTCTCCTATGACAGATCATTCTCCGCGCGACAACATCAGACAACAAAAGCGCCAGCAACGGCGTTCTCTTGATCTTTCCCAACAACACCTTAACGCCCACGAACTTTGTCAGCGCCTGACACGACTGCCTTTATTTTTGAATGCACGCCGTATCGCCTTTTACCTGAGTGAAGACGGTGAAATCGATGCCATGCCCATGATCGAGAAAGCCTGGCGATATAAAAAACAGGTCTACCTGCCAGTATTACCCCCCACCGGTAAGTCTCTGGTATTCGCGCCATTTACGCCTGATAGCGCAATGCAACCCAATCGATTTGGTAGTCTGGAGCCCTGCACCCATCCAACTCACTGGATACGCGCACGCCAGTTAAATCTGATTCTGCTTCCTCTGGTGGCATTTGATGACAGAGGTAATCGCCTGGGAATGGGTGGCGGTTATTACGACCGCAGCCTGAGTTTCATGCAGCATCGTAAACAATGGCACAGTCCCAGGCTGGTAGGTCTTGCCCACGATTTGCAGAAAGTGAATCAGCTTCCCTGTGAATCCTGGGACGTACCTTTGAATATGATCGCGACAGAACGCCACATTTATATTCCTGAAAAATAACGGGTGTTGTTTGTGTCCGGCTTTTGCTATGGTTGCAAAAAATTTCTAGGGCAGATTCATGAATTACTGGTTAATGAAATCCGAACCGGATGTGTTCGGCATCGATGATTTAAAATCCCGTCCTGACAAAACCGAACCCTGGGATGGCATCCGTAACTATCAGGCACGCAACATGATTCGCGACGATATGAAAAAAGGTGATCTGGCCTTTTTCTATCATTCCAATGCCAGGGAGATTGGTATTGTTGGCATTATGAAAATCGTCAAGGCCGGTTACCCGGATCACACCGCGTTTGATCCCACCGGAAAATATTATGACCCCAAAAGCAATCCGGACAATCCGCGATGGTTCATGGTGGATGTAAAGTTCGTACGCAAGTTCAAACGCGTGATTACACTGGATGAGTTAAAACAGCATGGGGATGCTCTGGGTGATATGGCCTTATTACGCAAGGGTAACCGCCTCTCGATTAATCCTGTCACCGAAGAGCAATGGAATTATATACTGGCACTGGAATAAACGACGCGACGGCCAAACATCAGTTTGGCCGTCGTCGCATTAGGCGCTAAGAAATAACTTATAAACCGGATTATCGGTTTCTTCCCACCAGCGATACCCCAGGGTCTCCAGAAATTCTTTCATGGCTCCCCGGTCTTCCTTCGGCACCTGCAATCCCACCAGCACTCGACCATAGGCAGCGCCATGATTACGGTAGTGAAACAGACTGATGTTCCAGCGATTGCCAATATGGGTTAGGAAATTCAACAAGGCACCGGGACGTTCCGGAAATTCGAAACGATACAGGACTTCATTTTCTATGCCACTGGCATGCCCGCCTACCATATAGCGCACATGCATTTTGGCGACTTCATTATCCGTCATGGAAATAACTGGATAGCCTTCTTCTTGCAGCTTTTCAACGAGCTGCTCCATCTCGGCCAGACCTTCGGATAACTGAATACCGGCAAATACGTGGGCATCCTTGTCATCGGCATAACGGTAGTTAAATTCGGTAATTCCCCGCTTGCCAAGCGTCTTGCAGAACTTGCGGAAACTGCCCGGCTTTTCGGGAATGGTTACTGCAATCAGGCCTTCGCGATGTTCGCCCAGTTCCGCACGCTCCGACACATGACGTAAACGATCGAAGTTCATGTTGGCGCCGCTGTTAGTCGCGAGCAGGGTTTGTTCTTTCGCATCATGCTCTTCGATATATTTTTTAATGCCGGCAATCGCTAACGCACCGGCAGGTTCAGTAATGGAACGCGTGTCATCAAATATATCCTTGATGGCAGCACAAATTTCATCGGTGCTGACAGTAATGACTGCATCAACGCATTTACGTGCAATACGAAATGGCTCTTTCCCCACCTGTCGTACGGCAACGCCATCGGCAAAAATACCCACCTGGTCCAGAATAACGCGTCGATCTTTTTGCATGGCGGCAGCAAGGCAGGCTGCGTCTTCCGGTTCAACACCAATAATTTTTATCTCGGGCCGCAGATATTTCACATAGGCTGCAACTCCAGCAATTAAACCACCACCACCTACCGGTACAAAAATGGCATCAATATTTTCCGGATACTGGCGCAGCAATTCCATGCCGATGGTTCCCTGGCCGGCAATGACATCCGGATCATCATAAGGATGTATAAAAGCCAGACCCTCTGTCTTTGCCATTTCGTTGGCATGTTCATAGGCTTCATCGTAGGTGTCGCCAAACAGGACAGCTCTGGCGCCATAGGCTTTTACGGCTTCAACCTTAATCCGTGGTGTTGTTTTCGGCATCACGATGATGGCTTTCTGCCCCAGTTTTGCCGCTGCCAGCGCCAAACCCTGAGCATGGTTACCAGCGGAAGCCGCGATAACCCCCTTGAGATCGCCTTTTCTCAACAGCTGAAATAATTTGTTATAGGCACCGCGTAATTTAAATGAAAATACCGGTTGCAGGTCCTCACGCTTAAGCAGAATATGATTACCCAATCGATCACTCAAGCGTCGAGCTTTTTCCAGAGGCGTTTCAATCGCCACATCGTAAACACGTGCGGTCAGTACTTTTTCAATATATTTTAGGGTCATTCCAGTTTAAACCATGACTTAACTTATAAGAGCGCAACAGGTATCATGCAGCAAACCCGGTTGAGGAGCTAGTACTATGACGCAAGATGAAATGAAACGCAAAGCAGCAGAAGCTGCCATGCAATATGTTGTAATGGATGAAATAGTCGGTGTAGGTACCGGCTCAACCGTAAATCATTTTATTGATCTGCTGGCGGGCATCAAGGGCAAAATCAAAGGTGCAGTATCCAGCTCGGAAGCATCAACTGAACGTATGAAAAAACACGGCATCCCCGTGTTCGATTTAAACAGCGTAGACAAGATTCCTGTTTATATTGATGGTGCCGATGAATCCAACCATTATCTGCATTTGATTAAGGGCGGCGGTGGCGCTTTGACCCGCGAAAAAATCATTGCCGGCGCCAGCGATAAATTTGTCTGTATTGCAGATGAAACCAAACTGGTTGATGTACTGGGCAAGTTTCCGTTACCAGTAGAAGTAATCCCCATGGCACGCAGCTATATTGCTCGCAAGTTGGTCAAGCTTGGCGGTCGCCCTGTTTGGCGCGAAAACTTTATTACCGATAACGGTAACGTCATTCTGGATGTTCATGATATGGACATCATGGAACCCATCAAGATGGAGAATGAAATTAACAGCTGGGCTGGCGTGGTAACTGTCGGCCTGTTCTGTAATCGCCCAGCTGACATTCTGATTCTTGGCACTCCAAACGGAGCCAAAACTGTTTTAGCCAAATAATCAGAATAATTAATTTAATTCAAAAAAAACGCCAGGAATAAACCTGGCGTTTTTTATTGTACACCCGCCACAGAGGACGACTGTCCCACAATAGATATCACAGCAAAACTTTTTCCATGCCCTTGTTTCTCACCGACTGAATAAATTTATCCTGCCAGTCAGCGCCCAGTTTATGTTTGGCCAGTTCGACCACAATATAATCAACATCCATTCCGGTATCTTCGCCATAACGTATCAACCCTTGCTGGCAAGCCGGGCATGAAGTCAGCATTTTTACTTCACCGGAGCTGACCTTGTCCTTACCCGTGAGTTGCTGGATACCTTTTTTCAGTTCCTGCTGCTTACGGAATTTCACCTGGGCTGCGATATCAGGGCGAGAAACGGCAAACGTACCAGCCTCACCACAACAACGGTCAGACAGAACGACATCTTTACCTACAAGGCTCGATGCTACCTTTACACCATTGTATTGCTTCATCGGCGTATGACAGGGTTCGTGGTAAAGGTATTGCACACCTTCAACACCTTCCATGCTGACACCTTTTTCCATCATATATTCATGTATATCCAGTAAGCGGCAGCCCGGGAAAATCTGTTCAAATTGATATTCCAGCAATTGATCCATACAGGTACCACAGGACACAATCACGGTTTTTATATCAAGATAATTAAGCGTGTTAGCCATGCGGTGAAACAGAACACGATTACGCGTGGTAATGCTTCGGCCTTTTTCAATATCACCTGAAGCTGTTTGCGGATAACCGCAGCACAAATATCCAGGGGGCAACACAACCTGAATACCCAATTCATATAACCAGGCCATGGTCGCCAAACCAATCTGGCTGAACAAACGCTCTGAACCACAACCAGGGAAATAGAACACCGCTTCACTATTGATTTCAGTTTTTTTCGGATCGCGCAGCACCGGAATGGTTTTATCATCTTCCGCACCCAGCATGGCACGCATAGTCTTTGCCGGCACATCGGCGGGCATGGGTTTACTGAAAAATTGAATAACCTGTTCCCTGATTTCAGGCTTACCTGTTGTCGATGACGGCCGCCTGTTTCCCGGCAAGATGCCTGGAATAGCCTTGAGGAAGTTACGCGCCAGACGCTGGCCGGCATACCCCGCCTGAATTAAACCCGCCCGCATTAACTTGACAGCACCAGGCTCGGAAATATTTAAAAACGCCATGGACATGCGCGTGCCGATATTGGTGCGACGTTGCCCCTGTGATTTCAGTATATGGCGCATCTTGATAGTGACGTCACCAAAATCTATATCTACCGGACATGGCGGCAAACAGCGATGACAAACCGTGCAATGATCCGCGATATCATTCATCTCATCAAAATGCCGAACCGAGACACCGCGCCGGGTTTGCTCTTCGTATAGAAATGCTTCGGTAATTAGCCCTGAAGCCAGTATCTTGTTTCGCGGTGAATACAATAAATTTGCACCGGGAACATGGGTGGAACACTTTGGCTTACATTTCCCACAGCGCAAACAATGGGAAACAGAGTCATTCAGCTCGCCCAGCTCACTCTCTTCAAGGATAATCGCCTCCTGTTTCAACAACCGCAGCGAGGGCGTATAGGCTCGCTCAAGTCCACCGCTACCCTGTAATAACTTACCGCGATTAAACCATCCCTTGGGATCAACACGCTGTTTATAACCCGCAAATGCATCTATTGTTGCTTGTTCCAGAAACTGGAACTTGGTTATGCCAATACCATGTTCACCGGATATAACACCACCCAGTGTTATTGCCATCTTCATGACACGGGCAACTATACGTTCCGCTTCCTGCATCATGGCATAGTCGTTGGAATTGACAGGTATATTGGTATGCACATTTCCGTCACCTGCATGCATATGCAGCGCAACAAACAAACGACTGGACAGCACGTCCTTATGTACTGCTTCCAGTTTGTTTTGAATGCCTACCATATTTTGACCACTGAACAACTGCAGCAGGGGCTTTTCAACTTCTCGTCGGTAAGACACAACAATAACGCGGCGCAACAAAGCCGCTATGAGTTTAGAGCTCTGGTCGACTTTTTCTTTTTCCTGCTGCAGCAAAATATCAAGATGCAACGAAATTTCATCATCAAGATTCTGCAGTAGACTATTCCAGCGATGGCGCACACGACCTATAACTTCATGGGCGGATAGAAATTTTGCATTAATCAGATTATTGCTTTCAGGATCGGTCGCCTGTTGCTGCTGCTCGTTATGACTTAGTTTTAAACAATCTTCAATCGCATCCAGCATGCGTAGCTTGTTGCTGATGGATTGCTCGATATTGATACGCTCTACACCTTCGGTGTATTCCGCCAGACGCGCCAAGGGAATCACCACGTCTTCATTAATCTTGAAGGCATTAGTGTGGGAAGCAATAGCCGCCGTACGGCTGCGGTCTAACCAGAAGCGTTTTCTGGCTTCAGCACCGACCGCTATGAAACCCTCGGCATCACGCTCATTTGCCAGACGTACCACATGGGAAGCAGCATTCGCCACGGTATTTTCATCATAGCCGGCTATATCCGCCAGCAATAACATTTTGGGCAAGCTATCCCGTGCCGCCTTGGCAGTATATTTCACAGCCCGGATATAACGTTCATCCAGATGCTCCAGCCCCGATAGCAACACATCAGGATGCTGATCAAGATAATCCTTGATCTCCACAATCGCCGGAACCGAGCGATGCAGATCCGCACCATAGAATTCCAGACATACCGTGCGAATATGCTGCGGCATAGTGTGTAACAGAAAATTTGCAGATGTAATCAGTCCATCGCATCCTTCCTTTTGCACGCCGGGCAAACCACCGAGAAATTTATCGGTGACATCTTTGCCTAGCCCTTCCTTGCGTAACATTTTTCCGGGAAATTTCAGAATTTCCGCATTTCCCTTTAACTTATTCGTGGTGGCATCATAATGACTAACGCGAAATTCCACTTCCAGCTGATCATGGATTTTGCCCAGATTGTGATTGATACGCTCGACTTCCAGCCAGTCGCCATCGGCACCAACCATACGCCATGACACCAGGTTATCCAGAGTTGTACCCCACATAACCGCCTTTTTGCCACCGGCATTCATGGCAATATTGCCGCCAATGGTAGAAGCGTCCTGGGAAGTAGGATCAACGGCAAATACATAGCCATTCTGCTCAGCCAGCTCCGATACACGCCTGGTCACAACACCCGCTTCAACCCGCACCACAGGCACAGGCTGACTAACGCCTGGGATTATTCTGACTTCAACCTGACTTATAGCCTCAAGTTTCTCGGTATTAATAATCGCCGTATTTTCATACAAAGGGACTGCGCCACCGGTATAACCCGTACCGCCACCACGGGCTATGATGGTCAAATCCAGATCAATACAGGCTTTTATCAGTGCAGGAATTTCTTCTTCTGAATCCGGTGTAAGCACCACAAACGGAAATTCCACACGCCAGTCTGTGGCATCCGTAACATGGGACACCCGGGCAAAACCACTGAAATCAATATTGTCTTTACGGGTGAATTTCCCAAGTTTTTTTGAAGCTTTTTGACGCAGTGAATGCTGACTTTCAAACCAGGCAGAAAAATTCTTAACCGCCTTATCGGCCTGCTCGGCCAGATTCAGCGCCTTTTCATTACCTTCCGCCCTGGCAACGATTTGTTCCAGTCGATGATGTAATGCACCGATTAGTGCAGCACGACGCTTGCGGTTTTCCAGCAAGTCATCCTGCAAGAAGGGATTACGAGTAACAACCCACATATCCCCCAGCACCTCGAACAACATACGCGCCGAATGGCCGGTTCGACGAGAACCCCGCAGCTCATTCAACACATGCCACATCGCCTCCCCAAGGAATCTGATAACGATTTCCCGGTCGGAGAACGAGGTGTAGTTATAAGGGATTTCACGAATGCGTGTTAAGGAAGTCATTAAGCAGCGTCGTACATCGGAATATAAGGGTGTGCCATTCTAGCACAAGACATTCTGATCAATGCCGGACAATGTATGGCAGATATTTTTATTTCACGCAAAAAAAACGGGGCCGAAGCCCCGTTTTTCAGTTCATTGATCTCAGGAGAGATTAGAACTTGTGCAGCATGTTTACACCCATGAAGGTGAACTCAGCAGTTGTAGTAGAGCCAGTGTCTTCAGAGATGTCAGTATATTGAACACCTACAGTAGTCGCTTTGCTCAGACCCCAGTCATAACCTAAAGACATGGAAGTAGTTTCGATATCAGCAGCAAGATCTACAGTACCAGTCAGATACTGGAATTTAGCTTTGTTGGAACCCATGCCCATAGCAAAGCTCAGACCCAGTCCATCATAGTCAGCTGCACCATCCTTAGTGCCTTGGGCTTCATACATAAGACCGAAGTCCATTGTACCCATGGCATAAGTCACAGTCAGACGAGTCAGATCTTCCGGAGTACCAGCAGCAGCACCTGAATTGGTATCATCATAGCTGTCCATACCCAGTGCCACATACAATGGACCTGCTTCATAGATAACTGCTGCAGAAATAGTGTCGGCAGGGCCATCACCAGCAGTTACACCATCACCTTCACCAGGAACCAAAGCGATTGCATATTTTACATCGCCAGCTTTACCCAGATAGGCAATAGTTTTGGGTACACGGATATCACCTTGTGACAAACATGAGCTGGAGCTGGTGCAAGTACTAAGAACAGCTACACCGGGAGCAGCAATATCACCGAAGGTGTCGCCGAATTGATCAAACTTGCCCTGAGAGATTTTGGTAGGTGTGTCGTGACGACCAATGCGCACTTCACCCCAACCGCCTTTCAGACCAACCCACTGGTTACGAGAGGACAGGCCTGGGCTTCCCGCTGGATCAACACCGTATTCCAACTGATAGTTGGCTGACAGGCCATTGCCCAGATCTTCGGAACCCTTCACACCCAGCGCGTTGGTGTTGCCATTCATGTTGATGTCGTCGCCGGCACCGTCGATGTCGACTGCGTCGATCGACACGTCGATCTGACCGTAGACGGTCACATCGGCGTTAGCAGCGAAAGCCATGGAGCCAGC
>JBFHPZ010000039.1:0-11074 GCA_041592495.1 Gammaproteobacteria bacterium
CGCCGGGCTGGGAAAGCCCGCCCTGACACGGGTGCCCACCAGAGGCAGGTGGCTGGTGTGTTCGTGGTTGGGGGTGTAGATGGTCAGCATGGGATACCGCGGAGTACAAATAGAGAACATTTAGTGTAATGCGCCGGTCCGGGTGATGCAACACCCGTACGTCGATCAAATGTGATTCTGGCTCAGCAATCTGAGAGAAAATCTTGACTAGAACGAACGTTCGTTCTAGTCTGTATTCAGTTTATCCATTCACAGAGTTTGAACCATGACTGCACGCGATAAAGTCATCGCTACCGCCCTTGAGCTGTTCACCCACAAGGGCTATTTCAATACCTCCATGCGCGACATCACACGTGAATCAAAAGTCAGTACGGGGTCTATTTATCATTATTTCAAGGACAAGGAAGGCGTGGCGGCGGCCCTGTATCAAAGCTTGATGGATCGCATGAGTCTTGAGTTTGAGCACATTAGTCAGCAATACGAAACAGCACAGGATCAATGTCGGGCGGTTATCACCCTCCTGTTTGACATTGCGGAATCTGAACCCGATGTCATGGCATTCATGCTCTACATCAAGCATCGGGAGTTTCTACCCAATGAACGCCCGGTGTGTTCGTCCGTCCCCTTTGAAATGATGCGCACCATGGTTCAGCGTGGTATGGAACGGGGTGAGATAGAGCCGCGTGATGTGCTTGCAGTCTCATCCTGTTTGTTTGGCGGAGCGATTCGCATGATCACATTGAGCCTGGATGGCATTTTAGATAAGCCCTTAAAAAACTATCTGGATGATGTCTGGGTTTGTTCCTGGAAAGCTGTAGCAGCGACGGCATAAGGAATAGTTTTTTCCTTGAATCAGAATGCCTGTTCGTTCTGGTTTGATATCAATACTTGCGGAGGTTTTATGAATTTACCGGCAGCAGACTTAAACGATTTCTGCTTTGGATGTGTCTATTACCCGCCAAACCTGCCCGAATCAGCTTACCCTGCAGAAGACTATAAATTGCTGCAACAAAAAAGCTGCTCTTATGATCATCAACCCAATGATGAGAACTGCCGTGTGACACGAAAAACCAGCTGTTCGGTAGTTGATCTTGAGAAGCTTAAAAAGTCACTTTAGTTGTTTGGAGAACATGTCATGAAAAAATTTACGCAATACGCATTCACTATTTTATTTCTCCTGTTTAGCTTTACCCATGTCTATGCAAAAGACCTGGTAATTAACGACAAAGCCGCGCTGGCTGATCTTAAAGTTGGCAAGGGCGTATTTTTAATCGACATTGGTGATGCGAAGAAAATGAATTTCTACCTTGAAGTGATTCAGGGTACAGCAAAAGGCATGAAGGACCAGGGTGTTCAACCGGATTTTGTATTGGTATACATTGGTCCGAGCGTAAAATATTTAACAACCTCGCCATCAAAAGAGGTTGAAGATTCAGTAGGTGGCTTAATCATGGATATTGAGCACAATGTTGCCAAACTGTCTGAGCTTGGCATAAGACAGGAAATTTGTGCGGTCGCTACCCGCGTGTTTGGCATTGATAACAATACCCTGATGCAGGGGCTTGCTCTTGTCGGTGAGGGATTTATGTCACTGATTGGGTATCAGGCACAAGGTTATCATCTAGTGCCGGTGTTTTAGATGTTGCAATCACCGCTTCTTTTTGAGCAGGTTTCAGGCGTTTGATTGCAGCCTCGCGACGCTGCGCTTCTGATCGGTCGCTCGCTGTTTCAACATAGGCGAGTGCAACCGGTCGTCGCGCACGGGTATAGCGAGCACCCGTGCTTCCTTCGTTGTGCTGTTTTAATCGTCGTTCCAGGTCGGTGGTGATGCCGGTATAGAGGCTGTTATCACTACAACGCAGGATGTAAACAAACCAGTTTTGACAGGACATGGTGTAAATAGTGTCTCGATTATTTACCTTGTTGAACGCGGTAGTGAGTTAATCGTTGTTGATCTCGATCTGCAGGATAACAAACAGAGTACAGATGGAACAGGCCTTAATCGTCGAGGACAAAAAAATAACATCATTTCATTTTTGATTTGAGCTTAATTGTTTCACCGGCAACCATGAACTGGCCTTTACCCTGATGATGAATAGTGCGCGGGTTTTTTACGGCAGGGTCGATCCATGCCTTGATGACTTCAAGCACAAACAGGCAATATTTGTTCGCCATACTGGTGTCAACTACGCGACATTCCAGGTTTGCATAGCACTCATCAATAAGTGGAGCCTTAACGAATTTTGCAGGCCTGGGTGTAAGGCCAAACTGGCTGAACTTATCCGTTTTACTGCCATGTGAATTACCACATGCCACTACTTTTTCTGCAATCTCTACAGTTGGAATGTTAATGACGCATTGTTTTGATTTTTTGATCATCTCGAAAGAGTCATTGCGATTGCTGATAACGCATGCCACCAGGGGTGGTTCAAATTCCAGCATGGTTTGCCAGGACATGGTCATGATATTTGAGTGTTCATTGCGAGCAGTCGTCACCATGACAACGGGTCCCGGTTCGAGCAATCCATAGACTTTGGAAAGAGGACAGGATTTCTTGCTCATGTTGGTGTTCAGCCTGGATGATGTAAAAGATGTTTTTTAAATCATGGTAGAGGATGAAGAAAATCGCCCTGCATAAAGTTGATCAGGGTTCTTCAGTTACCCATACACCCACATTCATGTTTGTTCCTGGTTGCCCAATAAATGAACCGGCTACTGGCGGTACGGATTCAGGTAATCTTGCTACGGCAACTGCAATGTGATCGGTGCCGACGATTTCTCCGGTGGTAGGATCAAATCCTTTCCAGCCTGCACCCGGCAAAAATACTTCGGCCCATGCATGGGTTGAACCGTAATTTATCGTTGAGGGTGGAGTGTGGAGATAACCGCTCACAAAGCGCGCCGCAAGACCTAAATGCCGTGCCGCTTCCATAAATAAAAATGCCGAGTCACGACAGGAGCCTGAGCCGCGAGACAAGGTGTCGGCTACAGTTTGAACGCCAGGTTCTTCACGCAGTTGATACGATAGTGATTGATGGATGTGAGTGCAAAGTCGCTGTAACAAAACATAGGTTTGAATGGCTTCGCCGGGCTGCCATAAATTGCGTACCCATTCCGCCAATAAATTGATATCCGTGTGTTCAGAGATATGCTGGTAAGGTGATAGTAAAACACTATCGTCCGAATTGTAGTTAAACGGGTAGTTAATCGCATAATCAACGACTAGAAAATCAAGGGGATTTTCGTTGAATTGCTGAATAATAACCTCGCTCTCAATCATGAGCTGGTTAGTCGGTGTATCAAAGCTGGCTATGGCAACCGAATTATCTTCCACATCCCGGAACCAGCGCAGCGTAGCATTAGGAGTAATGTTCAATGTTGCGGTTTCAATGCGTAGTTCATGTCCCTCTCTTGGGCGCAGACGTAAAGCATGAGGTTCGAGCAATACAAATCCGGAAAAGGTGTAGTAAGTGCGATGGAATATTTTATAACGTTGCATGGCTTATTCGGTTCTTTGGTCCAGACGACAACAGGTCAACATATTAACTACCATCAATACTCTTTTTTTTACCGCTTGCATACATAAACCTGCTGTACCAGTGGTATTTATACAGAAATTGTCTTGTAGATTACAGTCGAATTAAAATAGATGGAATCTACAGGTTTTTTAACGATTTCTAATATTAAAAGGCAGGCCGCAGGGTGATTGCGTCAGAAACTGAGTTGTATGGATTGCTGAACTTAATGACTGTCTCAATGTCCTTTAGGTATTGTAGGCGTGTAATAATGATGGAACCCTGTGTCTGAATATGGATTAAAAAATTCAAGGCTGATCAAAAGATGATGAGTACTATCCGAAACGTGATTAATCTCCTGGTTGCAATAGCCCTTGTGCTTGCGCCTGTGAGTTCCGTTTTGGCCAGTAAAGTTCACCAATGTGATGAATCAGCTATGTCCGTTATGTCTATGGATATGCAGTCGGCCCTTGCTGACTCATCCATGCCCCAGCATACGACCTGTAAGTGCAAGCATGCCCAAAATCAGAAATGTTGTAGCGACGATGTATGTAAATGTCTGACTTCATTGCATGTTTTCATTGGAATTAATCCGGGCCGGGTTAATTTTGATAATCTTCCTCCTGTATATAACAAACTGGTTGCCGTGATGGAAACCGATCTGTTTATTCATCCTTTGCTAAGACCCCCGATCGCCTGAGTTTTCAGGTTTGTAGCGTACAAGCTCTCTGATTCGTCGGAATCAGACAGGCGTGGTTTTTGGTGGTCAAACAAGTGTCATTATCTTGCCTGTTTGCACATTTTTCGTAATGAAAAAGTGCATGCCATTGTCTGTTATGTTTGTTGCGCTACATACCTGACTTTTCCAAATATTTTCAAAATTATTAACTAATAACTTTTAATCCTTAATCAGGAGAAATAAATATGAGAATCAAGATATTTGCAATAGTTGCTATGGCGTCCCTGTTTTCATTTTCGAATACTTATGCGGATGAAACTATGGAACAAATGAATATGATGGATAAAAAATTCAATATGCAAATGGAAGAGGCTAAGGGGGTCGCGATGAAGATGGAGAAGGAAAAGAATATGGATAAAAAGCAAAAGTATTTGCATAGCCATATGGAAAATATGAAATCGATGATGAGTATGATGGATGGCATGATGCAAAGTGATATGAAGCAGGAATCCATGCCGATAAATGCCTCGGATTGTAAGGGCATGCAAGGCAAGGGCATGATGATGGGGAAACAAGGCTCGATGGGTGATGGTCAGGTCCAGGGCGGCATGATGATGGGCGGTATGATGCAAATGATGGGTGGCATGATGGGGCGTAACGATATGATGGAAAAACGTATGGCTATGATGCAGGGAATGATGGAGCAGATGCTTAATCATATGGATCAATTGGACGCTAAATAAATTGTAATCAAACCGGGCTATTTGATTATGGCCCGGTTTTTTAAGAGGACACTTGTATGGGTGATCATGATGGCTGGATGTGGTTTGGAGGTGGATATATGTGGCTGCTCTGGATACTGATTATTGCAGTATTAGTGGTACTGATTAAATCACTTACGGATTCAGGTACAAAGAAAGAACAGCTACCGACAGAAGAGAGCCCATTATCCATTCTAAAGGAACGCTATGCTCGTGGTGAAATTGATGACGATGAATTTGAACGTAGAAAAAACGAGCTGGAACAGTAGCGGGTCTGAATGACTTATAGATGCTTGAATAGCTAATCGTATTCAGGTTAAGCAACACGGTATTTATATCGTTTTATCAAAGGTTAAATCTTATGAATTTAAAATCTATTTTAGAAAATAGACATTTAGTTAACATGCCACGGCGACGTTTTGTACAGGGCATAGCTATGGGTGGTGTTTATACTGCTCTCGGCCTGGGTTCCGGTGCATTACTGGCGGCCGTAAAAAATCAGCAGGGTCCGGGTGAATTACAAGGCAAGCAGTTTGATCTGACCATTGGTGAACAGGGCGTAAATTTCACCGGCGTTGCACGCAAGGCAACCGCAATCAACGGATCAGTGCCTGCACCCATACTGCGCTGGCGCGAAGGTGATCTGGTTACCCTGCGTGTGACCAATATGTTGCCAGTCACCAGTTCCATACACTGGCATGGCATTATCCTGCCCAGCGCCATGGATGGAGTGCCGGGTATATCTGATGGATTTGACGGTATCAAACCCGGTGAAACCTTTACCTATCAATTTCCAGTCATGCAAAGCGGCACTTACTGGTATCACAGTCATTCCGGTTTTCAGGAACAAACCGGTATGTACGGCGCGATTGTGATTGATCCCAAAGAACCGGAACCATTTAGTTATGACCGCGACTATGTGGTAGTGCTATCGGACTGGAGCGATGAAGATCCCAACGACATCTATGCCAAGCTCAAGAAGATGAGTCACTATTACAACTTCAATGAGCGCACTCATGCCGATTTAATGAAACAAATAAAAGAAAAAGGTGTTGCACAAACCTGGGCAGAACAGGAAATGTGGAATGAGATGCGCATGAGTCAGCGTGATTTATCCGACGTAACCGGTTACACCTATACCTTTTTAATGAATGGTCAAACACCGGCAGATGGCTGGTTGGGTTTGTTCAAACGTGGCGAAAAAGTGCGTTTGCGTTTCATTAATGCATCGGCCATGACCTTTTTTGATGTGCGTATTCCCGGATTGAAAATGACTGTGATTGCAGCAGATGGTCAGTATGTGCAACCGGTATCGGTTGATGAATTCAGAATGGGTGTTGCAGAAACCTTTGATGTGATTGTCGAACCCAAAGACGATATGGCGTATACCCTGTTTGCGCAAACCATTGATCGTTCCGGTTATGCCCGCGGCACCTTGACACCGGATGTGAGTTTGAAAGCTGAAAGTCCCGCTATGGATCCGGTGCCTGAATTAACTCATGGTGATATGGGTATGGCGCACTCGATGGAAAATATGGATGGCGATATGGATATGCAAATGGATCATTCGCAACACAATATGAATGGCAGTAAAAAAATGCAAATGGAAACCATGAAATGTGGTGCAGGCATGATGATGGGAAGTAATACATCCATGGACATGTCAGGCGATATCAAAAATCCATCAGACTTTACCGCGAAGCCATTAAATCATGCAGCAACGGAATACGGCCCCCATGTGGATATGCGCGCAGATAATGCGCAATATCGTCTCAATGATCCCGGTGTTGGCTTGCGTGATAATGGGCGGCGTGTGCTCACCTATGCAGATCTGAAAAATTTTCGAACCTCATGGGACATGCGCGATCCGGATCGTGAAATTGAACTGCATCTCACCGGTAATATGAGTCGTTACATGTGGTCGATCAATGGCATTAAGCATGCCGAAGCAGAACCACTTAGATGGAAACTTGGTGAGCTGATTCGCATCACCTTCGTGAATGACACCATGATGAATCATCCTATGCATTTACATGGCATGTGGAGTGATCTCGAAACCGGTGATAACGATTATCTTCCTCGCAAACATACCGTCGTCGTGCAGCCTGGATCGCGCATCAGTTACCGGGTAACGGTGGATGCGGAAGGAGGATGGGCTTTCCACTGTCACATGTTGTATCACATGCCCGGTATGTTCCGTACCGTAATTGTGAGCTGAGGAGGATAAAACAATGAAGAAAATATTATCGTTAATGTTAGTGCCGTTGTTCTTCTCGGCCCAGGCTCATGCCATGAGTGAAGACGATCCATTATTAACCATGGTAAATATCGAAAAACTGGAAGTTCAGGATGCGGATGAACATGACCCTGTTGTGCTGGATGCTTACGGCTGGATTGGCAAAGACCTGAATAAGCTCTGGATTAAGACCGAAATTGAACGTGTGCAGGGTGAAACCGAAGAAGCGGAGCTGCAACTTCTGTACAGTCGCGCCATTTATGCTTTTTGGGATGTGCAGCTTGGCTGGCGCAGGGACATAAAGCCGAAACCGGAACGTGACTGGCTCGCAATCGGCTTGCAAGGTCTGGCACCCTATTATTTTGAAACAGACCTGGCATTGTTCATTGGCGAAGACAGTCGATGGGCGCTGCGACTTGATGCGGAGTATGAATATATGTTCACGCAGCGTCTGGTGCTATCACCGGAAATTGAATTGAATGCCTACGGCAAGGATGACATAGAGACAGGAACAGGAAAAGGTCTCTCAGATATGTCAGCCGGTTTACGATTAAGGTATGAAATACGTCGTGAATTCGCACCTTATATCGGCATTAACTGGAGCAAGCAGTTTGGCGATACGGCCGACTACACAGAAGCTGCTGGAGAAGAAAGCTCTGATACGCGCCTGGTTGTAGGCATACGTGCCTGGTTTTGAGGTTCGTTATTTTTTCACAATAATGAAGGCCCAAAAGAGACGGCTCCCGGAGTTGGGAGCCGAAAAACTCACATATGAAAAACCATGATTAATTAAAACATCATAAGCTTAAGGTTTAATTAAAGAAGCTGACCTGTTTCTAAATCATGGTCGGTGTATCCTTGATTTCATCAGGGCGCTTTAATTGAACAAAAGGTCTGCATAAAGATAGATCGCATGATGTAATGTGGTTTTAGGTCAGATTTTCAGCTTGATTTCAGCTTGCCATGCTAGTTTTCTCATAAATCATTACTGTTTATACGAATCATTAATTGTCGATTCAGAAGAGTGCTATTTATGACGACTGGAATTCTTGTAGTAGTTATCTTTATCGTGATACTCGCGCAAATCGCCGTATCGATGATGATAGCTATTGTTCGACGCAGGAGACAATTGCACAATCCTGCTCCACAGCAAGCAAGCTCAGCACCAGTTAAGTATTCTCAAGGTGACTCTGAATCCTCCGTAACTCAGCCTTTATGCATATTGCCGGCATGGGAGGGTTTTCGGGAGTTTCAGGTCCAGCGTCGAGTGATCGAGGATCTAAATCAGTCAATCTGTTCATTTTATCTGGTGCCGGTCGACGGCAAACCCTTGCCATCTTTCAAGCCAGGACAATTCCTGACTTTTAGATTACCAATTAAAGAGCCTGTTACACACGAAATCAAAAACATTGTGCGCTGTTATTCATTATCGGATTGCAGTCGGCCGGATTATTATCGTGTATCCATCAAGCGCGTTCCCGCGCCAGCCAGTCAGCCGGAAGTGCCACCGGGACTGTCATCAAACTATTTCCATGATCATGTTCAGGAAGGCAGTCGTTTGATGATAAAGGCGCCAGCGGGGCATTTTTATCTAAATGAAAAGGAATCACTACCGGTTGTACTGATTGCCGGTGGCATCGGCATCACGCCCATGTTGAGCATGCTGAATACATTGCTGCAAATCAATGATACCCGTGAAATTCGGCTTTACTATGGTGTACGAAACGGTGACGAGCCCATCATGAAAACGCATTTGCAGTCACTGGTTAGAGCGCATGCCAATTTTCATCTTCATTTTTGTTTTAGTGAGCCGCTCGATACCGACGTTCTGGGTATTGATTACCAGCATAAGGGGCGCATTGATATTCCCTTGTTACGCTCCACACTCCAGTTGAAGCATTACCAGTTTTATGTGTGCGGTCCCAAACCCATGATGGAAAGCTTGGTGCCTGGACTGGAAGACTGGGGTGTCGACAGCCAGGATATTTATTACGAATCCTTTGGACCGGCCACGCTTATCGGGCATGACAAACCAAAAACGGATTCCCATGCTGTTTCCTCAAAGCTAATTACAGTGACTTTCAGCAAGACTGGTAAACGTTTGCAATGGAATCCTGAGGCTGGATCAATACTGGAATTTGCAGAAGCAAACGAAATTGAAGTTGAATCCGGTTGTCGTGCCGGTAGTTGCGGTTGTTGTCAAACAAAGATTGAAGCTGGCGAAGTTGAATATAGTCAACAACCAGAAGCTGACATCAATCCCGGTTACTGCCTGTTATGCACATCATCGCCAAAGAGCGACCTGACATTGGCCGCATAGAGATTACATATGCATCGTTCACTCATTCGTAAAGAAGTTTTTCCTTTTTTAATGATGTTTGGTGGCTTGATTGGGCTGACCATCATTACTGATGCTTTGTTGCATCAATTCGATCTGGTGTGGATTGGGCGTTGGCTGGGCATTCCAGGCACACTGCTTATTCTGTCATCCTTTATGTATTCCATGCGCAAGCGAAAAATGATTTCGTTTGGTAAGCCCAAACATTTGCTAACTCTGCATGAAACACTCACCTGGCTGGGTGCATTGATGATACTGGTGCACGCGGGCATTCATATTTATGCCATTCTGCCCTGGCTGGCTTTGATCGCTATGCTGGTTAACGTCGTCAGCGGCATGACCGGTAAATATTTACTGGATCGTTCACGAAAATTTCTGGCTGAAAAGAAAGAGTTGTATACGCAACAGGGAATATCCAGTGATGACATTGAAAAGAAACTTTTCTGGGATGCTACAACCTTCGATTTGATGAAGCAATGGCGCAAGGTGCACTTGCCGATTACGCTGGCATTTGCCGTACTGGCTCTTACTCACATCCTTAGCATCCTTTTATTCTGGCAATGGAAATGAAAAATAAAGTCCTGTTAATTATTGCAATCAATCTTGTGGTGTTAGTTCTGCTGGCGATCATTGTGCCACAACTGATGATCAGCCCAGGTAAACCCATTGAAGCCCATGCAGAACTGGCGACTGATTGCTTTGCCTGTCATACACCGTTTATTGGCAGCCAGGCTGACAAATGTATTGTCTGCCATAAGGTGGACGAGATTGGTCTGAAAACCACCAAGGGTTTACTAATAGCCAGCGAGAAAAAGAATGTTGCTTTCCATCAGAAGCTGATTGAAGACGATTGCATGGCCTGCCACAGTGATCATAAAGGTGTGAAAGCATTTCGTCCCATCAGTCAGTTCTCACACAAATTACTTGACGCCAGTTTACAAAAACAGTGCGACAGTTGTCACAGCAATCCCGGTGATAATTTGCATATGAAAATCAAGGGTAATTGTAGCCAGTGCCATACTCAGGATGCGTGGATGCCAGCAACCTTTGATCATAATGAATATTTTTATCTCGACCGGGATCACAATGCGGAATGCGCGGTTTGTCATATTAACAATGATTACGCGAATTACACCTGCTACGGTTGTCATGAACATTCCCGTTCTAACATTCGTGAAGAACATGTGGAAGAAGGTATTTATGATTACGAAAACTGTGTCGAATGTCACCGTAGTGCGGATGAAGATGAAGCCGAGCGTATCTGGCGTTCGAAAGATGGTAGCGGCGGTAAACTAAGAGAGTTTGACTCAAGAAAGTACCGCGAGCACGATGACTAGCATAATAAATACCGATTTGAGGAGGTAAATATGCATAAAATTGATACCAAAAAGTATGTTGCTAAGAATATACAGGTTTTACTTTTGTTGGTGTTCTCAATGGCAATATCGGCCAATGTAATCGCCGATGGCGGCGGCACCTATTCAATTTATGATACAGACAGAGATGGTTTTCTTGATCAAAAAGAATTCGTGAAATTTTCCGAAG
>JBFHPZ010000040.1:0-11014 GCA_041592495.1 Gammaproteobacteria bacterium
ACCTACACACGACATGATGACAGCACTCTCACGATTCCATTTTGTAATATTTTCAAAACCAATCCGCATGGTATTTTTGAATATCTGATTTTCGCGGATGTTTCTTCTTTATACCAGTAAATAACCATTACACAACAAATGTATAAAGCGCGTGTCAGTTTTGATATTCTGCGCTCAAATCACAACTCTTTCAGTTTGAATAAACAATGTTTGCATTATCCCGAAGATCACGAATGGTTTCCTCGCGTAGCTGCTGATTTTTTTTATCTTTAAGAATGTCAATAATTCCTGGTTTAATTTGTTCGAATGTGAGATTCGTATTTTCACGCCTATCAATCAGTTTGATAACCCAGTATCGGTTATTTGGGCCAGGTATGATGTCACTGGTTTCACCATTCTGCATGGTATAAATCACATCACGCCAGGCATCAGGAATCTGACTCCAATGCAAGTATCCCAGGTCCCAGGGTTTTCGACCCAGATCCGGATAATTATCTGGATATAGTTTGGCAACTACTTCTTCAAAGGGTCTGCCCTGGCCAAGCTCGGCATGGATGTTCTTGATGCTGGTTTCATCTCGACGCAGAATTTGCCACACATGCATCTCGGTACGGAAATGCACTGCATTATTATTAAAGTATTGCAGCGCTTCTGCATCGCTGACATTGATGCTTTTTTGCAACTCCTGTTGCAACAATAGTTCAGAAAGTTTTTTGCGTTTGAATGCGTTTAATTGGGCCTCCATGCCACGTAACTCTGCCTGATATTTTGGATCATTATCTAGCCCGAGTTTTGTGGCTCGTTGGAACGCAAGTTCTTGCAGAATGATATTCTCCAGAGTGCTTTCCATGTTGGTTGAAGCTGTAGTTTTTTCATGACCAACTGCTACAGACTGCACTGCAAGCCTGAGGTCTTCTTGAGTAATTGCTTTACCATTCACGGTCGCCAGGACACCCTCAATCGAAGTTGATGGGTGCTGATCACAGGACAGGATAGATCCATACGAAAATGCCATCATTAACAGCATAAAGGGTAAAGAGCGACGTTCAAACATAGCCTGGCTCCATGTGTTTTGCATATCAAAAAGAGGGGGCTTCGCCGCAGGACGTGCCCCCTCTGTTGTACTAACATTTACCACTGATGATCAATGGCAAACCTTGCAAGACTCCTCTTCATCTCCGCTCCATGGATCCGAAGGTGTTGGGTCGTAGGTCATGAGTTTTAAATGGGCTGTTGCCGCATTGGAATCATGACAGCCACTGCAAGGACTGCGTCCAGCATTTGTTTTCCAGGTTCCACTGGTGTCAGTTGCTGAATGACAAACTTCACAGTTACGAACATCCTGTGGGAAAGTGATATCCCAGTTGCGTCCTGCGACAGGATCGTCATTACCGTAGTTCACGGTTAACAGAGGATAGTTCAGGCTTGAGCCGTAATGGATAGCATGAACTCTTCGGTTAATCGGTCTTGAGCCATTCCATCCATCGGATGTACCTGCATCACCACTTGCAGATGCACTTTGATAATCGTGACACTGGCCGCATTGGTCCACAGCAGTGTGATCGAATATCTTGTTGTGGCGATAGAAGTCCAGTACAAAACCTGTACCTTCGGGTCCCTGGTGACAGGAATCACAATTGTTAGCGATGGCTTTTTCTTCTTCGGCCTGTTTCACCTGGAAGTAAGCTTTCTTAACCGATGGTGTTTTGTAGTCAGATGTTGTCACACGTCCACGATCTGCGATTTCAACTCCCACCATATAGGTACCAGCCTGCAGGTCATCTACCGGATCGAGCGCATACTCAATGTAGCCGGGGGTTCTGGTAATTTTTGGATCACTACCCGCCAATGTAGCACTCACAGTAAAACCACCCATGACATTAAGGGTCGTGTTGTTGAATATCGCCGTGTTGGCATCTGAGGCTGTCAGTTGTACTGCATAGAAATCAGCCAGGTTACGACTGCGAATAGCCAGCCGGCTGGTGGTTTCATCTATATACGCAATACCTCTTGCCGCAAAGTCGGTATCTGCATTGAGACAGGCCATAATCTCGTTAGCGGTTGCAGCTGCGAGACTGGCGATATAAGCAGGATTACAGGCAGTTAAATCGACACTCACAGTCGCACTTCCAATCGAACTTAATCCGGAAGCCGCTGAGTACAAATCCTTGCCATTATCAAAGGTAACTATCAGATCTTCCGTAATGGCGCTTAAATCAAATGGCCCGGCAGATGGCGAAATCACCTCGACACGTGCATTGGTTGTTAACACCGGTACACGACGAGCACGGGGTCCGTGTACATATAATCCGGATGCGCCAAATGCATTATCTCTGGCGGGACATGCTGTCGGCAAACATCCTTCAGCTCCACCCACTTCTGTGGTGATAGTGTCGTGAGTGACCAGTATGTCATCACCCGGATTAGTGGGATCATTGACATCGGTCAGGACCACTCGCACAACCGGACTCTCACCAGCCACAAAGTACATACCATTAGCGGGCGCAGAAACCGTCAGGTCAACATCGAACTCTGCAATATGACGCTGATCTTTTGTTGTCCAGTCATGTGCATCAACGATTGATGGAGCAAAGCCACTATCGGTATCTGCTTCATGACATGTGACACAGAAAGTATCGTCATTGATTGGACCTGGCGCCGGGTAGGTACCACCGCCATGGTTGGTTCCTGTTGCGAAGTCGACGTCATCATGGCAACTGCCACAGGCTGCACGTGAAGGAACGGTTTTCCAGTTATCGACATCTGTCAGTGTAGCGCCCCCGGTTTCCTGGTGACATTTAGTGCAGTTCTCGATAACCGCAGGGAACTCCACTTTCCACCATTCATGTTTTATTTCCCTGTAACCCCAGATAGCGTATTCACCATTATCAGCTGATTCGTCTGTTCCTGTAGCAGGATCATCCCAGACAATACCGTCAGCACCGGGAATACTGGCCAGTTCGCCACCGGCATGAATCTTGTGGATCATAACCTTGAAGTCCACTGTTTCACCGCCATGGGGATCCGTGGTGCTTGGGTTATGGCAGGTTACACAGTTTTCCACGGTAAGGCGATCGCCGCCATGGCCATGGAACTCAGTACTATGACAGCCTTTGCAAGCCTCAGTGGTAACAATATTGCGCGTACCTGATCCTGCTGAGCCATCAGGTACAAAGTCGAAATTAGCATCGGCAGTCGAACCACTGTGTCCGCCCATCATAATCGACACGCGATGTGTGCGATTCCGTTCATAGGCTATGGCTGTACCTTCAACTGGCAATGTGGTGGTTCCGAGTACAGTGTTGAACACGTAGGTGTAGGTACCATCGTTGTTATTAGTGAGTGTACCGTTACTCTCTCTACTACCCTGGTTGTTACTGGTGCCATCAGGATTGGGCCAGTCGCCAGTGGCAGAATTACTCACTGTTTGAGCACTCTGTATGTAGGGAACCCATTTGTTATAGGATTCCGGCGCAGCAGCGGGTATTAGCTTAACGATGTTGGCGCTGATGCTGCTTACTGTTGCATCGGGATCACCATTGCCATCTTCAACTGAAAAATTCACCGTGACCGTGCCACCTGTATCAGCGGTAGCGGAAGTGATAGTAGCCGTCACATAACGTTTAGGATTCGTTGCTAAAGCAAATTCACCCGATGATTCCAGGTACTCTGTACCATGGAAAGTGGTGACACCAACCGGGACAAAGCCGGTATTCACTCCAGGGCTGCCGGGTAGACCTGGATCACCATTCGTTCCATCGACACCGGGCGCACCATCGTCGCCTTCACATCCGCTCAGGGCCAACGCCGAAGCTATTATCGCTATAATTAGCGACTTGAACTGTATCTTGCATTTCATGCGGTCCTCCTTCCTGCCAGGAAGTGTTGTATTAAATCGAGTGAGACGGGGAAAATACTTTTTTCCAATTTAGTAAATCCATCTACTACACACTCACTGACTCGACCACAGCACACGATCACTTCGTGTACACACTGAGTTCAGCAGATGTAGCTTGTGTTGATCGTTCTATTCGCTCCTAAAAAAATCAAATCATTCATATAAAATGTATTTCCAGGATATGAAACGGTTTTCATACACCTAAAACTTATATCGTAATGACACTGTGATAACACTGACATCATACGAAGGCGTCACTTCACCAAAACTTAAAACATTCGATATTGTGTCGGTATTTACATCATCCAGCGCCCAGTTCCTTGTATCGTAGCTTTCATACCAGTAGGCTGCGTGAACAGACATGTTGTCTTTCAAACGATAATCTGCGTACAGTTTGATACTTGAAAGATCAACTTCTAGATCAGGAAAATTTTCAGAAGCAGAACTGGTTATATGAATCTTGCCCGTGGATTTCGAGATGACATAATCGACACCAACATCAAGCTGATCTTCCATTAGTCGATGTTTATAACCAATGCCGACTGAATTAACCCTGTCTTCATTTTTTGCAAACCAGGTTGGGACTGAACCGGCGCTTCCATTCTGGTTCGATTCGATACGCTCTTGACCAACATAAGCATGAACGCTTGACTGTTCTGTTAGTAACGCGGACACATCGGCATTGAGATTAATTTCTTTGGCATCAACCAAACCTACTGTTGATTCAGAATAATCATCTTTTGCGTAATCTATGCCTACACCCAAACTCAGTGTCTCATTCGGCATTGCGTTTATAGTAGCGCCTGCAGTCATTCTGCTTCTATCAGCCATGTTGTATTTTGTGAGTATGGGATTTTGTGGCGGATCAATTTCTGGCACAACCTGGTAGTTTGAAACGTCGCGTTCGGCCTGTGACAATTTAAACGTCATGTCCATAAACTTAAAGCCACGAATGATAAGCTTTCCCCAGGCAGTCGTTTCATCGGTTTTATCCGCTTCCTGGAGTGTTCGTTCCATACTGTCAAAATCAACCCCGGCAGCAAGTTTTGTTTTACCTGTAAAATAATAATCGCCACCCACTTTAAATTCCTGACGTGTATAACTGTAGGGTTGATTCGTACGAGTCGTATTCACAAAATCATCAGTGCTTACCCATGTGTATTGTGATTGTGGTGTTTGGTTATCATGATCGAAATAGTTGAAATCAGCATTGAATCGAAATTTTTCACTAATGGCTGATATAACTCGAATATTTCCATGCAAGGTGTCCACCTGCGCATCAAGCGAAGTTCTGGGTAAAGCCGGGACGATAAGATTCGTGTTGGTGGTTGGTGAAAGAAAATCTTCATCCTGTTCCATACGACCAACACTAATATCACCACTAATGCGTGTTTTATCGGTTATCTGATAACCTGCCGATAATATCAATTGATGAAACAGATTATCCGGCGGTAAAGCTCGCTCACCAGTATCTGCACCTACAACGAGGGGTGTAAAGGCGTCTTCCCAGGTTAATGATTTATTGTCGTTACTGAAAAATGATCCATAATAAGCCAGCGTAGCCTGCCAATGTTTACCGACATATGAAACCGAGGCATCAATCTCATCAGTGACATAATCCACCGGTTCGATTAACTGTGCAGCGTTGAAAAAGAAAGCACCTGCCGAACGCTTTGCTCCTTCACGAGTTTCGTGGCGAAACTTTATATCGTACTTCCAGTTCGACGATTGGTTAATTGAGAAGCCCAGATCCATGCGTTTACGTTGTAATTCCACTTCGTAATTTTGCAAACTGCTTGCTAATGCTGTCATCCCGCTTGTGGAACTAGCATTTACCCAAGTGGCCGGTAAAGTTAAATTTGCTCCACCGTTGCCGATATAGGGCGTCAATACATTTTCAGATATAGCATGGGAGATTTCATCGTAACTAAAAAATACCTTGTAGCTACCCTGGCGTCCTGCATCAAATTCAATAGAGCGCGAATCCAGGCCCAGATCCTGTACTGAAAGATTCATGAAATTAGCATCTTCATCACGATAACGCGCATTGCCATTTACAATTCCAAAAGCGCCGTCTTCATTGAGTCCATTGTATTCACCAAACTTGAATGATTTATCAGATACGTTTCCTACGCCGAGTTCGACTTCGCCGCTATAACCTTCTTCAAATGCACAGTCTTCGCATTTCCAGTTCGATATATCAACGGGATAACTACCAGAAGGAATGAGTGGTTTTGTCAGGGATATTTTGCTATCGATTAGCGCTTCAGTATTAGCTGATTCTTCATCAGTGCTAGTCGGTGTAATTTGAGGTTCTGTTGCAACTTCATCCGTTGCCTGAGCAAGTTCTTCAGTAACTACGTCAGTGTCGGTGCTAACTGGAATGTCACCAGGCTCTGTGGTTGATATCGGTGTTTGAGCCATAACACCGCAAGGAATCGGTAAAGTTACCAAGAGCGTTATAGCCATTATGCCTGCTGTTATTTTGTGGTCATGTTTCATTTTTCTAGCCTCGGTGATGCTTTCTTCACCCATCACGAATCAGTCAACTACATCAACATGCCTACCTCATCAATTTCACACCGGATGGATGATTAGAACCATGCACCTGCACATGGCAGTTCATACAGGCATTACTCAACATAAATCCGGAAGCGGTTCCGCCTGGTAATCCAGCAGGTGTGAATGCAACACGTGGATGACCAAATTGCGAATGACATTGCTGACACATCAGCGGTGCGCGCTTGATCAATAAAGACGTATGCATTGATCCATGTGGGCTGTGACACAAACTGCAATCTTCAGATACAGGCGCATGCTCCCACAAAAACGGACCACGCTTCTCGGCATGACAGGTGTAACAGGTTTGATTCAGTGTGGTTTTAATGAGCACGCCGCCGGATGCTGAACCATGGGGCGCATGGCATTCACTGCAACCCATTTCGCCAAAACGTATCGGGTGAGCTGAAGCCTTATAAAATTCTGCACGTTCTTTTTTGTGGCAGCTAAAGCACACTTCAGGTTGAGTTCTTTTCTTGAGTATGGGGTCTTCTGCAATGTGTATAGTGTGACAACTTGCGCAGGCAATATTACCGCCACCGTGTGCACTGCCGAGCCAGTCGATATGTTTACTGTCCTGATGGCAGCCGAGGCAGGATGTGTTTTGTGTCTCTACAGGTTCATCCGATTTGATACCAAAATTCAAAATTGGTGGCCGCTTTTGTCCGGGCCGAACTTTACCAACGTGACCACCCTGGTCCAGCACTTCCTGCATGGCTTCCGCCCCGGCCACACCCGGTCCATGACAGGCTTCACACTGCAAACTTGCAAACGGTGAACGCTTGTCACCCTTTTGGCCATGCTTGGTTTTGAATATATCGAAAACCGGGTACGCCTCATCTTCATCATGACATTTGATGCAAGTGTCAGCGCCTTTCTCGGTAAATTTACCTGCTTGTATACTAATAGCTGTACCGGCGACAGATTCCGCATTTTCCTGCGCAACCGCAACCACTACCTCACCGGAAAACCACAATAAAAAAACCAGGGCGATATGCTTGAATGTATTAATCATTTTACGAGCCACTGCGTTATAAGGTGGAGTGATGAAGAACATCACTTTTTATCAGTGCTTCTTTATGTAAATACGACTACTACTTTTTAATGACTTACAAATGTGTATGACTTGATATTGACTTAGCCAGACCTTTTCAACACACGACAGAACCGTTTCATACAACGCTCCCCATGGTATGCAAAATAAGTATTTAATTTACTGACTACTAATGAAGAATATTGAGTATAAGTAATATAAAGAGATGAAATCTAAGTAATTTAATCTTATGCCACATTATTCATAAGATTCGAGAACAATTACGTGTATGGCCACTTAGATTGATATCCATCAACAAAAATCTGCCAACACAACAAGACAAGAATATATTTACATACCCATATAGCTGTTTTTTCCTGATACTTAAAAGTTATACCCGGAAAATATAATTGATACCCATCAACGAAACGCACCGATTGACTTAATGAAACCGTGCATTATGAAAATATAAATAGTACTTTACAATGAAACACAACAGACTGCATTAAGTAAATAAAATGAAATGATATGAGAGGAATCTAATATGAGACCACTAAAATACATTTTTCTTTATGCTTTCAGTCTGAGCTCAACCATGTTTATGTTCTACATACCCAGTACATCTGCAGCCGATGTGCAGGAACTCATCAAATCCTGTGCAGATTGCCATGGTAAAGACGGCGCCAGTACCGATCCCAATGTACCAATCATTGGTGGTTTTTCAGCTCCCTACACCCGGGACAGCATGATTGCCTATAAAGCAAAGGAACGGCCTTGTCCCGAAAGTGAGTACCTGAGCGGGGATAAGAAAGGCAAAAAGACCACCATGTGTGATATTGCTGATGAATTCAACGAAGACGAAATGATGGACATTGCCAAGTATTTTGCCAGCAAGCCTTTCGTTCGCGCAAAACAGACGTTCGATCCTGCCCTGGCTGAAGCAGGCAAAGCGGTTCATGAAGATCTCTGCGTGAAATGTCACGATAAGGGCGGCAGTCTTCCCAGTGATGACAGTGGCATCCTGGCTGGCCAATGGATGCCTTACATCCGTCAATCCCTGAAGGAATACAGTGACGGTGATCGGCCCATGACCAAGAAGATGGAAAAGAAATACAAGAAACTTAAAGACGGTGATTTTGAAGCACTGGTTCATTACTTTGGTAGTTACCAGTAAAACACATTAAACAAATTAAGTTTCGGATTACAGCAGCAGATGTATAGCAACCCGAAACATATCCACACTCGATGGCTAGTAACTAAGCATTGAACCTGCAACCGAATGGGAGCAATGGCATGTATGCTAAAAGGCCTGTGAGGTATTTGTTAATCATCTTTATTTGCCTGGTCTTTGCTCAATTTCTTTGGCCGGTCGAAGCTGCTGCTGCATCAGATCCAATCGCAGAAACACATGCCATTGCCAACGGTACTTTAAGCAATGAAAGCTGCCTTGCATGCCACGATGGTGAAAAGGAATTACTGGTACCGGATACAACTGAAGATAAAGAAGATGAGATGCGCCCCCTTCTGGCCATTGAACCAGCCAAATATAGCAAAGGCCTGCATAACAAAATGAACTGTATCGACTGTCACAAGGAAATTACTGACAGCAAAGCAGAGCATACTAAAAATAATACCCCCAAACCTAATTGCATCACTTGTCATGAAACCCTGTGGGATGAAGTCAGACAATATGACATGACCAGGGATAAAACACGATTTGGTAAGGTTGTTGAAAATATCCAGGCTTATAAAGAGTCCTTTCACGCAAATCCTGCTTCTACCCGATCAGGATTCAAGGCTTATTGTGATGACTGCCACGACACACACTTTTTTCATGTACCAGCACCAGACACACCGGAACGCGATGAATGGCGCCTGTCTATTCCACAGGTATGCGGCGAAAGCTGTCACGATGACGCACTGGAAGAATATGTAACTTCTGTACACGGAGTTGAAATTGTTGAAGAAAAAAATCCGAAGGCAGCGGTATGTGTTGACTGCCATACTTCACATGATATTAGCAAAACGACACGCGATCCATTTCAACTGCTGGTTACCAAACAATGTGGATCTTGCCATGAGACAGAATTCATTAGTTACAGGAATACTTATCATGGCCAAATAAACACACTTGGTTATGCCTACACTGCCAAGTGTTATGACTGCCATGGTAGCCATGAACTTTTCGCTGTTGATAATGAAGACTCCACCATAAATCCGAAAAATCGTCTTGAAACTTGCCAGGAATGTCACGACGGCAAAAAGATCCCACTCGCTACAGCTGGTTTTGTCACTTTCGGGCCGCATGCGCACGCCGGTGATCGTGAACGTTATCCACAAATGTGGTATGCCTCGCGCTTCATGTTGGCATTATTGATAGGAGTATTCTTATTCTTCTGGGCGCATTCCATTCTCTGGTACTACCGTGAATGGCAAGATCGCAAAGCAGGTAAAAAAGTAGCTATCGTTAACACACAAGACCTGGGGCTGGAATCCATTAAATTTGTAAAACGTTTCCCGGCAGGATGGCGAATCGCCCATTTGATCTTCGCGATTGTCACCATGATGCTGGTGCTCACTGGCATCACAGCACTTTATGCATCAAGCAGCTGGGCACCTGTTGTAGCCAAACTGTTTGGCGGTCCACAGGTAGTAGGTCTGGTACACCGCGTTTCCGCAACAATCTTTATCAGTATATTTTTCCTGCATTTTGTTTACGTAATGCAACATTTGTTACGTAAGCCAGACTTTAAGTGGTTTGGACCTGATTCGCTGGTACCGAACTGGAAAGATCTCACTGATTGCTGGGAAATGTTTAAATGGTTTGTTGGTGCGGGTGAAAAACCCCGGTTTGATCGCTGGGCCTACTTTGAGAAATTTGACTACTGGGCAGTATTCTGGGGTGTCACTATTATCGGCGGCAGTGGTTTAATGCTGGCTTTCCCACACATCATTGCAGAGCACTTCCCTGGATGGATATTTAATGTTGCCACCCTGGTTCATGGAGAAGAAGCATTCCTAGCAGCAGTCTTCCTGTTCACTGTACATTTCTTCAATAATCATTTCCGCCCCGACAAATTGCCACCACCGGATATTGTCATGTTTACCGGCTGCCAGACACTTGAAGAGTTCAAGCGTGATCACAGCTTACATTACGAACGTCTGGTTAAAGCTGGAGAGCTGGAAAAATATCTGGTGGATGCCCCCTCCAAACCCATGACCATCGGCTCCAAAATCCTGGGTCTTGTGCTGATTGCGATTGGCCTGGCATTGTTGACGATAGTGGCCATAGGATTCTTCGGTGAATAAATTCACGACACTAGATGCTTGTCGTGAATTTAGTTCTAACTGATATGATTTTTATAAGGCTTTACAGGTGCGAATTAATCACACCCGCATTTTACGTTTGTGGCATGTTCAATAAATTAGATTTCTTTTATTGATAATGACTCGCCCAAACCTTTGATAGATTGCCGACGGCTGGATCAAGCACACCCCATACCGCTATTGCATTACCCTTATGA
>JBFHPZ010000041.1:0-10997 GCA_041592495.1 Gammaproteobacteria bacterium
ATTTTATAAAGTCCAGCCAGGTCTTGAGGGCTGCTTCCCTCGGAGTAAAACACGTTCGCACCCATTTGCCATCCTTCGGTTGCGCTGATGTGAGCGCCAGTATTTCATTACGCTTCTTGTTTATTGGTATATGTGAGCAATTTACCCGGTATCGATTGCACGCCTGGCTAATCGAACCATTTCACCCATATAAGTAATATATTTATGTTATTTTACACAGCTAATGTTGTATTGAATTTGACCTATCTATCTGATTTTATTATGTAATTCTAAAGGGCATGAAAAATGCTTTAGACCCCGAGTGTTTTTAATCTAGCTAGGGGTAGCAATGAAAAAAATCAATTTATTTAGAAATATATTAATGCTTGGTGTGATGCTTGTGGCCAGCGTGGCATCTGCAGCCCCACGTGTTGTTGTGAGTATCCCATCCTTGCATTCACTCGTGTCAGCATTGATGGATGGCGTGGCCGAACCCACCTTGCTGCTTGAGCAAGACGGTACTTCTAATACAACACTGGATTTCTTTCAGAAAGGCGAGATCATCGCCTCAGATATGCTGGTCTGGGTTGGCTCGGGCCATGAATCATCCATGGCGCAGGTGATTCAACAATGGCCTGTAATGGATAATAAGTTAATCACTCTATCCAATTACATACCCTTGTTTGCCCGTGATCATTACCAGGGCGATTTAAGCGATCGGCAACAATCACGTAATTTTTATTTCTGGCATGATCCGCATCTTGCAGTAATGGCTGTCCGCTATATTACACCTCAGCTGGTTAGACTGGATCCGGATCATCAGGAGCAATATCTCGATAATGAAATCGCTCTGATTAAAAAGCTGAAGCATCTTGAGCATGAAGTCGGTGCGATGTTTGAATCCAGGGCCAGATTCGAAATGGCAAGTGTACAGGGATTTGATCGCTACTTTATGAATCGTTTTTTAAAGCCGGAACAGTTAGTGAAAGCTGAATCATCAGGTTTGCGTACTGTATCCCTGAAGGGACAAACAACATGCCCTGCGCAGAATTCATCAACTCAACTGCATCCCGGTTTACAATATTATTTTGACTCTATGCTCATGACAGCAAAAACAGTGATTGACTGTCTGAAGCTGGATCCAGTGTGAAACACTGAGTAATCTGGACGAGCCCCAATTCTGTTTGCTGACAAATTGGGGGTCGTTTTAACTGCTTCGTCTAAGTAACACATACACCGCGCCCGTTCCGCCATCCCTGGGTTGCGCTGATGTGAACGCCAGTACCTCATAAATATTTTGCAGCCATTTGTTAACCATGGCTTTCAAAACCGGGCGGCCATCCTCCGAGTGATATCCCTTGCCATGGACAATGCAGATAATTTTGAAATTTTTCTGTTGGGATGAATGGATGAACTCCAGCAATCTTCTCCGGGCGTCATCTCGTTTGTATCCATGCATATCCAGATAATCATCCACCGGTAGTTTGCCATTACGCATTTGTTTCAGCAGGGACTTTTGTACGCCGGGGCGCATAAATTCCAGGAAATTACCGCATTCGGGAATGAAGTCATCGCTCAGGGTATCGATAATTTCAGATACGGAATCCTGTCTGTTGATCTTTATTTTTTTTGGGCGAGGTTTCAGCGTCACCTTGTCGTGGGTCAGGGGAGTGACATCCGCCATGGCTTGCTGAAATATATTTTTGTCGTCGTTTTTATGATCCGGGTCATGCATCAGGTATGATTCAAAATTCGCTTACATATCTATATAGTATCAACCCGTTTCTATTCTGGCTTGTGTTGCATGCATATTTTACTTAGCAATGATGATGGTTACCTGGCGCCGGGCCTGGCCATTCTGGCCGACTGTTTGTCGAAACTGGCTCAGGTTACGGTGGTGGCACCGGATCGTAACCGAAGCGCCGCCAGTAATTCACTGACCCTGCATCGGCCCATTCGCCCACAAAAAGTCGACAATGGTTTTATCAAGGTGGATGGCACTCCTACGGATTGTGTGCATCTGGCCATTACCGGTTTGCTGGACCAGGAGCCGGATATGGTGATCTCCGGTCCCAATGCGGGCCAGAACATGGGAGATGATGTGTTGTATTCCGGCACCGTGGCGGCGGCGACTGAAGGTCGCTATCTGGGTTATCCGGCCCTTGCGGTATCCATGTGCTCATACGAACCTCAGCATTATGAATCTGCCTGTCGGGCGGTTGAGCATTTATTACGTGGCCTGGCGAAAGCGCCATTGCCGCCCAACATCATCCTGAATGTGAATGTACCGGATTTGCCCTGGCATGAAATTAAAGGTTTCCAGTCAACGCGGCTGGGTGCGCGCCATAAATCGGAAGGGGTTATTGAACAAAAAGATCCACGGGGATTATCCATGTATTGGGTCGGACCACCAGGGGAAGAACAGGATGCCGGGGAGGGCACGGATTTTTATGCCACACGCCATGGTTTTGTCTCTGTTACCCCTTTGCAGATCGATTTAACCCGGTATGATAGCCTGCAGAAGCTGGAGCACTGGCTGAATAATATTTAGAGGTTTCATTGAATTTATCAGATCCCCTTATCCAGGGCAGAGGAATGACCTCTCAGCGTACCCGGGACCGATTGGTGGAACGTTTACGCGAAAAAGGTATAACAAACGAACGGGTGCTGGAAGTAATGCGCACCTTGCCACGTCATTTATTTGTGGATGAAGCCCTGGGTCACCGAGCCTATGAGGATTCATCCTTACCTATTGGTCATGGTCAGACCATTTCCCAGCCCTTTATGGTTGCTCGTATGACAGAAATTCTGCTGAGCCGTGGTGTCCCTGACAAGGTGCTGGAAGTGGGAACAGGTTCTGGTTATCAGGCAGCCGTGCTGTCCCGACTGGTGCCCAGGGTGTATTCAGTGGAACGTATCGTCGCCCTGCAAACCCAGGCGCGGGAACGTTATCGCCTGTTGAATCTTAATAATATCTCGTTAAAACATTCCGACGGTTCCTGGGGCTGGCCGCAACATGCGCCTTTTCCGGCCATTATTGTTACGGCCGCGCCGGAAGAAGTGCCGCAATCCCTGCTGGAGCAAATGGCGGTGGGTGGCATTATGGTGATACCGGTGGGTAGCCAGACCGGCAGTCAGCGCCTGTTGTTTATTACCCGCGAAGCAAATGGATACATTCAGGAAGAGCTGGATGGTGTACGCTTTGTGCCCTTATTGAATGGAGCCGTGCGCTCATGATTTTTGCCGGGCTTTACAAACGTTGTATGAGCTGGGCTGCGCATCCCCATGCGGAACGGTATCTGGCGGGTGTCAGTGTTATCGAATCCATTTTCTTTCCCGTACCGACTGCTTTTATGCTCATTCCCATGGTGGTGGCCAAGCCGGACAAAGCGATGCGATTTGCTTCCCTGGCAACGGTCACTTCGGTACTGGGAGGTATGCTGGGTTTTCTGTTGGGGTTTCTTGCAATAACGGCCATTGAGCCCTGGATTCATCAACTGGGCTGGTGGGATAAATACCAGACAGCCCAACAATGGTTTGGTGATTATGGGGTCTGGGCGGTGGTCATTGCCGGTTTCTCGCCCATACCCTTCAAATTGTTCACGGTATCGGCAGGTGCCTTATCCATGGCCTTTGTGCCTTTTGTATTGGCCGCTACTCTGGGACGTGCCGCCCACTTTTTTCTTATTGCTACACTTATGGCCTGGGCAGGTCCGAAAATGGAACCTGTTGTGCGTCGTTATATCGAATGGCTGGGTTGGGCTGTTATTCTGATTGCAATCATTGCTTATGTTATTCACCGGCAGTAACACTATTAAAATAATCCTGTTGAGTCTGTTATTGAGTTTGCTTGTGGCCTGCGAGCAAATGCCTGTGAAATGGAATCCCCAGGATTACACTGTTAAGCGGGGTGATACCCTGTATTCCATCGCCTGGCGGTATGAAATGGATTTTCGGGATATTGCCGCCTGGAACCAGATCACCGCCCCTTACGCCATTTTCCCCGGTCAACGCTTACGTATGGCGCCGGATGGTTCAGATGGTACGACGGATCGTGTTGATGAACCGGTTGCCATAGAGGCGGCAACCACAACGGTCGAGGTCACCGAAGTACCCGCTGTAGCTCCACCACCCGAGCCGACTGTTCCCAGTCGACCTGCCCAATACATGGTGCAGAAGGGGGATACCCTGTACTCCATTGCCCGAAAATATGATCTGCAACTGCATCATCTGGCGCGCTGGAACGCCTTGCATAAAACCCATCAAATCAACCCCGGCCAGATTCTGCGATTGACGCCGCCCGGTATGGCTTATGTTGCGCCGAAACCCGGTACAGCTGGGCCAAAACCTGGATCGGTGGTGGTTACTCAAGCCCCGGCAGTTGTTGCACAAAAGTCGCCTGAACCGGCAATTCAAATACCCGCCAGGGTTGACCAGTGGTTATGGCCGGTGAAAGGACCCATAGTCAAAACCTTCAGCGCCAGTGACACTGCAAGAAAGGGCATAGGTATTGGCGGCAATCGCGGGCAGTCCGTGGTGGCGGCAGCCTCTGGCAAGGTTGTGTACAGTGGAAACGGCCTGATCAGCTATGGCAATCTGGTCATTATCAAACACAGTAATTCCTACCTTAGTGCCTATGCATACAACAATAAATTATTAGTCTCCGAAGGTGATTATGTAACCGCCGGGCAGGAAATTGCACAAATGGGGACAGTAGATAATAACCGGGCCCAACTCCATTTTGAGATTCGCAAGGATGGCAAGCCGGTTGACCCCCTGCGTTACCTGCCCCGTGGTTGATAAAGCATAAAAATTAAAAATCTCCAGGCTAGTGAATAGCAAAACTTATGTTTCTATAAAAAAAATTGACTTTTGATTGATATTTTACTTGTATTTGTTAGTTAATTAGCTTAAAAAAGAACTGTAAGTCTGTGTTTTTACATAGGTTTATTACCTGATTCTAATATTGAGGGAAATGACAACAACTAAACTAAACCCTGATTTATCAACATGAGATCACGTGGGGAGGATCATCATGAGTAAAGTAGCCTGTAAAAAAAACGTCTCTAAAAAGGGCTTAAGGGAGAACATCATCGAAGAAGATACCGAATTGGAGGATATGGTCGAGGGCGAAATAAGCCTTGACGATATGGTAGAAGATGATGAACTCACCGATATTGATTCAGAGGACGATACCACCAGCGAAGACAGTTCAACAGAAACTGTCAAGATGGATTTCAATGCCAGCGTCAATCGTAAAGAGCTTGATGCTACCCGTCTATATCTTCGAGAAATCGAATGTTCACCACTGCTAACTGCTGAAGAAGAAGTCTATTACGCCAGACTGGCCCGTAAGGGTGTGGAATCTGCGCGCAAGAAGATGATCGAATGCAATCTGCGCCTGGTGGTGAAAATCGCTCGTCGTTATATGAATCGTGGTCTGGCTCTGCTGGATCTGATCGAAGAAGGCAATCTTGGCCTGATTCGCGCAGTTGAAAAGTTCGACCCTGAAAAAGGTTTCCGTTTCTCAACTTATGCTACATGGTGGATTCGCCAGACCGTTGAACGTGCTCTGATGAATCAAACCCGTACCATTCGTCTGCCGATCCATGTGATCAAGGAACTGAATGTGTATCTGCGCGCTGCCCGTAAACTGGAGCAGAGCATGGAGCAGGAACCCAGAGCAGAAGACATTGCCGCACTGGTCGATAGACCTGTTGAAAATGTCGAAAAAATGCTGGGTCTGAGAGACCGTGTATCATCAGTGGATATTCCGGTGGGTAGCGAAAATGATCGTCCCTTGCTGGAAATCATTGCCGATCAAAACAATCCTGAGCCATCGGCTGTGTTACAGGATGAAGATGTGATGGCTAATCTGGAAATGTGGCTGAACCAGCTGGAAGAAAAACAACGCCAGGTGGTGGTACGCCGTTTCGGATTGTATGGTCATGAACGTACGACACTGGAAGAAGTGGGCCGTGAACTGGGTGTAACCCGTGAACGCGTTCGCCAGATCCAGATGGATGCATTACGTCATATGCGCAAGATTCTTGAGAGTCAGGGCTTCTCTGAAGAATTATTGCTACAAGAATAAGTAATCATCCAGGGCTGAATGAAAAGGCGGAAATTAAATTTCCGCCTTTTTTGTGCCTGAAAATAATTATTCTGAATTTACAAAATAATGCCGGCTGTGACTCGCCGGTTTTCCGAAAGCAGGATATTGTAGGTACGGCAGGCCGCAACCGAATCCATAAATTCTATACCCATGCCCTGATTAATTACGGCAGCGTAGAGTTCCGGGTGAGGGAATTGCAGTTGTTTTCCCGTACCGATAATGACCACTTCCGGCCGGGTTTCCACAATTATTTGTAAATGATCCTGTTGTAATTCCTCTATATGTTTTACCGGCCAGTCAGGCTTCAGGTAATAGTTACTCACCACCAGACTGGTGCTGTAAATCAGGCCATTAATATCAATACCGGCCTTGTTATAACCACGAATAATATTACTGCCGTTGCTGTAGTCTTCACTTAGTTTCATGGCATTGTCCTGTAGGTCGGTGGTTAAACAATTCTTTGGAGGCTGAATTCTCCGAATTATGCCGAAATGGCATTGACAGCATGAACATTCAACAGTAGTTTGCCCGCTTTCAGGCATTTTGTGGGACAGCGCATTTGCAAGACGAATTTCAACGAATCAATCGCCTGCCGCCTTATGTATTTAATATCGTAAACCAGCTCAAGGCAAGTGCCAGGGCGCGTGGAGAAGATATTATCGATTTCGGCATGGGTAATCCGGATCAACCAACACCGCAGCACATTGTGGATAAACTGGTCGAGGCCGCCCAGCGGGGTGATACCCATCGCTATTCCATGTCCAAAGGTATTCCACGTCTGCGTAAGGCCATCACCGGCTGGTACAAGCGTAAATATGATGTGGATCTGGATCCGGAAACCGAAGCCATTGTCACCATCGGTTCCAAGGAAGGCCTGGCACATCTGGCACTGGCCACGGTAGGACCCGGTGATGCGGTACTGGTGCCGAATCCCGCCTATCCCATACATCCCTATGGTTTTGTCATTGCCGGTGCCGATATTCGTCATGTGCAAATGACGCCGGATGTGGACTTTTTCGAGCAACTGGAAAAAGCCATTAAGGACAGCTGGCCCAAGCCCAAAATGCTGGTGCTGAACTTCCCCGGAAATCCAACGGCGCAATGTGTCGAACTGGAATTCTTCGAGAAGGTGGTAGCCATTGCTCGTGAACATCAAATCTGGGTTATTCATGACATCGCCTATGGCGAAATCGTGTTCGATGGCTACAAGCCACCATCGATTTTGCAGGTGAAAGGCGCCAAGGAAGTTGCAGTAGAGTTTTATTCTTTATCAAAGACCTATAACATGCCGGGCTGGCGTGTCGGATTTATGTGCGGGAATCCAACTCTGGTAGCGGCATTGGCGCGCATGAAATCCTATCTGGATTACGGTATGTTTACGCCCATTCAGATTGCAGCCATCACTGCGCTGGAAGGACCACAGGATTGTGTGGATGAGATTCGCAGCATGTACTGTAATCGTCGCAACGTCTTATGCAAGGGTTTGAATGACGCAGGTTGGGCAGTGGAGTCACCCAAGGCAACCATGTTTGTCTGGGCAAAAATACCTGAACCCTATCGTGATATGGGATCACTGGAGTTTTCCAAAAAATTACTGACAGAAGCCAGGGTGGCTGTATCACCCGGTATAGGTTTTGGTGAATATGGTGATGATCATGTGCGTTTTAGTTTGATTGAAAATGAACATCGCACACGGCAGGCGATTCGTTCTATCAAACACATGTTAAAGAATACATAAATATAAAATCGGCTATTTCCGAATTGGAGATTAAACACAAATGAAACCGGTCAAGATTGGTTTATTGGGTCTGGGCACCGTTGGTGGTGGTACTGCAACCGTATTGCAGCGTAACGCTGAAGAAATTACCCGCCGGGTGGGTCGCAGCCTGGAAATTATTCATGCCGCAGCTCATAACATTGATGAACAATCGTTCCTTGACCCGAACAAGGTTAAGCTGACAAAAAATGGTGAAGAAGTTGTTAGCAACCCGGATGTGGATGTGGTTGTTGAGTTAATCGGTGGTTACACTATTGCTAAAGAGCTGGTTTTAAAAGCCATTGCCAACGGTAAGCATGTGGTGACAGCCAACAAGGCTTTGATTGCCCTGCACGGTAATGAAATTTTCAAGGCTGCTCAGGCCAAAGGCGTAATCGTTGCATATGAAGCCGCGGTTGCCGGTGGTATTCCCATCATCAAAGCTGTGCGTGAAGGACTTGCAGCAAATCGCATTCAAGGGCTGGCGGGTATTATCAATGGTACAGGTAATTTTATCCTGACCGAAATGCGCGATAAGGGTCGTGACTTCAATGATGTTTTAAAAGAAGCGCAGGCCCTGGGTTATGCTGAAGCAGATCCAACTTTCGATGTTGAAGGCATAGACGCCGCCCACAAGCTCACCATACTGGCATCACTTGCATTCGGTATTCCATTGCAGTTTGAAAAAACCTTTACCGAAGGCATCAGTAAAATTACCCCGGAAGATGTGACCTATGCCGAAGAACTGGGCTATCGCATTAAGCATCTGGGTATTGCGCGTAAAACCGATGGTGGCATCGAAATGCGCGTGCATCCAACCCTGATTCCCGAACGTCGTCTGATTGCCAATGTCGATGGCGTCATGAATGCGGTACTGGTCAAGGCGGATGCCGTTGGACCAACGCTGTATTACGGTGCCGGTGCTGGTGCTGAACCTACAGCCTCTGCAGTGGTCGCTGATCTGGTTGACGTGGCGCGCGCTATGGATGCGGATCAGGAGCACCGTGTTGCCTTGTCAGGTTTCCAGCCGGATGCCGTTAAGGACCTGCCCATACTTGCTCACGATGAATTTGTGACATCCTATTATCTACGCATGCTGGCGGAAGATCGCCCCGGTGTGCTGGCAGATATTACCCGTATTTTTGCAGAAAAGAATATCAGTATTGAAGCCGTTATTCAGAAAGAGCCACAGGAAGGGCAGACACTGGTGTCACTGATTCTGCTGTCATCACGGGTTATTGAGAAAAATATGAATGCTGCCCTGGCCGAAATTGAAAGCCTGGATGTGATCGAAGGAAAAGTGACCAAGATTCGCATGGAGCATTTGAAATAGCGGGTTTAGGACGTCAAAGAATTATTTTATAACCACAGAGGTTTAAGGTTTTCCTGGTTTCATGCTAAGCGTGGAACCAGGAAATAAATCAGTTTCAACTCATCAATCTCGTCTCTGTCATCCCGAACCCTTCGACCTTGCTCAGGGTAAACTCCGCCGAGGGATCTTACTGTTTATAAGTAGCACAAAGATTTGAAGTATCTCTTACTTCTATCGAGCTTGACTCACCTTCAACGTTATTAGCGGAAACAACTTAAAACCTTTGTGAACCTCCGTGTCCTCGGTAATTGCTCCTGCATTACTCTACCACCTACATCCATGTAGGCGTCTGTGGTTCAATTCTTTAATCATTTAAATAAACGCCAAAATTTCAGCTTCAATATCCGCTTTATCAATCACTGTTTTCTGGGCAATTTCCCTGGTAAACAATTCCTTGATCATGGCCGGGATTTTGATGCCGGCAACCGTTGCAATTGACTCCAGTGCATCCAGATCATGGGTATCCACTTCGCCGGTCAGGGCATTGGCTATCACCGGGGAAAACTTGGTCCATTCGGCAGTGGAATACACGATGGTTTTCAGAGGTTTGTCGCGACAGGTTTCATAAGCCTTGAAGCAGGTTGCGGTATGCGGGTCCATCAAATAGCCTTTCTCGAAAGCATTTTTGATATACGCCTTACCTTCCTTATCATCGCAGAAATCCGCCGCGAAAATGGCCTGCAGTTTTTTCAGCTCATCCGTTGTTAGCTGGTAATGATGATCATTATCCAGTTGCTGCATCAAATCTTTGGTGCGTTCTGCGCCAAACAAATCGAATAACACGCGTTCGATATTGGAGGACTTCAGAATGTCCATCGCCGGCGAGGTGGTAGGGATGACTGCGAGATTGCGCAAATCGTAAGCACCGGTTTTGATTAATTGAGTGAGAATATTGTTTTTGTTTGAGGCAATCAGTATTTTTTCGACAGGCAATCCCATCTTCATGGCGTAGTAACCGCCAAGTGCATTACCAAAATTACCACTGGGCACATCCAGATACACTTTTTCGCCCATGGTGATGGCTTTCTGGCGTACCAGTTCCAGGTAGGAGTGAATGTGATAAATAATCTGGAAAATAATACGGCCAAAATTTACCGAATTGGCAGCCGATAAATAAATTTTCTTTTGTTTCAGTTTGTCCTTGAAGGTGGCGGAGCCCAGCAAGCGTTTTAATGCACTCTGGGCATCATCAAAGTCACCTTTAATGCCAATCACTTTGAGATTGCTGGCGTCTTCCGTCACCATCTGTAAACGTTGCACATCTGATGTGCCGCCATCAGGATACATGCAGGCAACTCGCACATTGGCGCGGTTCTTAAATGTTTCCAGGGCTGCGGGGCCGGTGTCACCGCTGGTAGCCGCCAGAATCAGGTATTGTTCATTGCGTTGTTGCGCAAGTGAGGACAGCACAATGCCAAACGGCTGCAGAGCCATATCCTTAAAGGCGCGGGTAGGGCCGTGGTATAGCTCGCTGACATAGAGATCGTTATGTACTTGAACTACCGGTACCGGATTACTGGCATCATCAAACCCATCATAGAGAGCCAGGGCTTCATCGATTACGGATTGTTCGATATCAATCTCAAAGGAGGCTAACAGGTCTCGGGCCAGTGTTTTGTAGTTTGAATTCACATGCTTGTTCAGAAAATCACGTCCCAGATTGGGTAATGATTCCGGCGAATAAATACCGCCAAATGACGAAATGGGATTCAGGATGGCTTCCGAGAAGCTGACATTAACAGGGCGTTGGCCATCATTGCCGCGGGTTTCTATAA
>JBFHPZ010000042.1:0-10871 GCA_041592495.1 Gammaproteobacteria bacterium
AGGATGTACAGAATGCCATAAATGCGCAAATCGACCGTACTGCCCGTATTCAGAATCTGATACAGGAAGACATCCAGCGCGGCACTTTAATGATCGATACCAATGGTTATGCAATTGGGCAGGTAAATGGACTGTCGGTTTTTGAAGTAGGTCGTTACAGTTTCGGTCAACCTTCACGCATTTCTGCAACCGTCCACCTGGGTGATGGCAAGATTATTAATATAGAACGTGAAGTTGATCTTAGCGGCTCAATCCATGACAAGGGTGTATTGATATTATCTGCTCTGCTTGCAAGCCGTTACACAAGAGACACGCCCTTATCATTTGCAGCCAGCATAACCTTTGAACAATCCTATGGCCGCATCGATGGTGACAGTGCTTCATTGGCGGAACTTTGCGCTTTAATATCGGCATTAACAGAAATCCCCATAAAGCAAAACTTCGCCATAACCGGATCATTGAATCAACAAGGTCATGTACAGGCTATTGGCGGGGTTAACGAAAAGATCGAAGGTTTCTTTGATATTTGTTCACAGCGTGGATTAACCGGATCACAGGGTTGTATCATTCCAGAAATCAATGTAAAGAATCTATTACTCAGGGAAGATGTCATCAATGCCATCGAACAGGAAAAATTCTTTGTCTATCCAGTCATGCATTTCGAACAGGCTCTTGAAATACTAACTGATTTACCTGCCGGCAGAAAACTGGAGGATGGCAACTATGAGCAAGGCAGTATCAATGATCGCATGATTCAATGCTTGAACAGGTACGCACAATTACGTAAGGCCAACAAGCTTGATCAATAATCATCCGGTAGTTTTTAATGATTTCAAATCAAGCTGGTGCGGTGCCTAAAAATGATGAGAGCCATTAGGTTTGATTGAATGTCAAACCTAAATCAAAACCAGACATGTATAACGCAATAAAAAACACGCCCAGGAAACCTGGATTCAGGAGAGCGCTCCATCTAGCAGCGCTCAAGTAAATATACATTTTCTATAAGTGAATCCAGTCCCTTTTGTTTAAATCGTTGTTCTTGTTTTAATATATTCTGGCTGGACAATTTTTTAATTTTAAATGTGGATGCATAAAGCCTGTTAATTTCATCATTTGACACGGAAAATGGGGGGCCCTGCATTATTTGTTGATCATATTCCAAACAAACCAGCAGCATTCTGGTACCCGTTGCCGTTAACTCAGATATTTTATGGGCATAACGTTTGCGCATAGTTTCCGGCAAGGCAACCAGAGCCGCACGATCATAGACAATGGATACCTGATCAAGCTGCTGCTTTTCCAGGTGGAAAATATCTCCCTCTACAATAGACACCTGATCGGAAACATGTATATTGAAATGCTCATAGGAACTGGATTTATACGCTAGATTATTTTCATTGAAAAATGCATTGATCGCCAGCTTGCTACATTCGATACCAATCACCCGATTCACCTGTTGTGCCAACCAGAGCAGGTCAACTGATTTTCCACAAAGTGGCACAAAAACAACACTGTCTGCTTTTGGCTCAAGTTCACACCAGTATTTTTCTAGATTGGGATTAACATGATCTAAATGGAAGCCAATTTGCTGGTTAGACCAACGTTGCAGCCAGAAATCAAGATCCATACCCTGTAACCTGCGATAAGAAAAGCAAATTATTCTATAACAAAAATGCCCCGACCAGCGGGGCATCTTCAATTACTGAATATACTGAATGTTAATTGGTCTTTAAAACAATATTAGCTCTATTATTATCGATAGTTTTAGTGCTAATACCTTTAACATTGGCCAGATCATCAACTTTTTTGAACGGGCCATATTGTTTACGGTAATCAACAATAGCCTGAGCTTTTTTCTCACCTATGCCTTTTAACTCTGTTGCCAGTGTCACTGCATCAGCGCTATTGATGTCCACCTGACCAGCCCAGGCAATGCATGAGAACAACAATGCCATACTCAAAACAACCGTTTTTATTACTTTCATGTTTTAACCTTCCTTATATCCATGGTTTAAGTGAGGCATGAAAATATGATTGAATGCACTTCAGTTCAATAGGGAAATTTCTGAATTAATTGTACTCAAAATTCCAGCCGGATTGTCAGATTGAGTTATAGGCCGGCCAATGACCAGATAACTTGAGCCCTGCTTTATGGCTTCAACCGGCGTCATTATGCGTTGTTGATCGTTAACATCACTTCCTCTGGGTCGAATGCCGGGCGTTACCAGTAAAAATTCCCCGCCAAGCGCCTTGCGCATTAAACCGGCTTCCTGTGCAGAACAAACTACGCCGTCAAGACCGGAATCCCTTGCCATATTGGCCAAACGCAGCGCCAGTTCCGCTGGTGATTGCTGGATGCCTAATTCGGTTAAATCCTGTGCAGACATGCTGGTCAATACGGTCACAGCTATCAAGTAGGGCCGAGTCTGGCGTTTAACCAATGCTTCGGCTGCGGCCTCCATCATGCGCCGACCACCGAGGGCATGTACATTAATCATCCAAACCCCCAGCTCTGCTGCTGATTCACAGGCACGAGCTACCGTATTCGGAATATCATGAAATTTGAGATCAAGAAACACTTCAAAGCCTTTATTATGAATTTTCTCGATAAAGGCAGGACCAAATCGGGTAAACATTTCTTTACCGATTTTCAATCGGCAGTCAGCTGGATTCAGTTGATCTGCAAGATGCAGGGCTTGTTGCTCAGCAGGATAATCCAGGGCAACCAGAACTTTAGGGTCTTTCATTTTATTCTCTAATGCTTGGGTTTCATTCCACCCCAGCTGTGGCAACTGGGGCATAACCAATACAGGGTATTTGCCGCATAACCGCAATGACTACATTGATAGCCTTGTTGCTTTTTCAACAGGTAATCGACCATCTGCGGCATATGAGTCTCAGGGCAATTTTCATCAGGTTGTTGTAGTTGAAACAGTTTTTTCATGCCTTTTAATGAAGGCTTGCTTTGCATTTCGCTGGATAAATAATCAATTGCAGCTTGCTTGTCATACACTTCGTTAACAAGATCAGCGATTACGTCAACCAAATTAATCGAAGAATGATTACGCTGTACGTTACGTAAATAGGTTATCAATGCCTTCAGATTGGATTGATTTCTATAACAGGTTGCCAGTGATGAAACGATCAGGGGAAAATAAATAACATCCTGATGTTCAATTTGCTGGAAAAAACGAATGGCCTTGTTGATACGGCCTCGATCCATGGCGATGCGACCCAGGATAATCGCTGCCCTCACACAATTCCCATCATCTGATAAACCCTGAGTAGCCAGGGCTTCTGCCTCTTTCAAATCACCCTGTTGATATGCCTGGTCACTCAACTCACAATAATACTGGGCAATAATAGGACGAAGATTATCTTTGTTATAACGCTGTGATCGTCTGGCTGAATTGATCGCGGATTGCCATTCATGCTCCTGTTGATAAATATTCATCAAATACCTCAGGGCATCATTGGCTAAGGCTTCATCCTTAAGTATTTCCTTGAACAATCCCTCTGCCCTGTCGAGCCAACCGGCAAGAAGATAATCACGGCCAAGCTCAAGTAAAACACGGGGTTTATAATCAGTGGGCAAAGAAGGTCTGGCCAGCAGACTTTGATGCAGCTTTACGGCCTTGTCGATCTCGCCTTTGCGACGAAAGATGGCACCTAGTGCGAGACTGGTATCGATAGTCTCCCAATCATGTTCGACTAACCTGAGAAATACATCAAGCGCCTTGTCCTGCTCATCATTCAGCAGATAATTAAGGCCCTGAAAGTAATCATTGGAAAATCGCAGTCGGCGACGGGTCTTCTTATTTTTCCTTGTTGCGAGTAACCAGCCTATGAGAAAAGCGACTGGAATTAACAGCAAGGCCCAATGCCATTGCATAAAAAAGCTTCCTCATTTAACAGCTATTCGTCAGACGACTTTAAAATATCAGCCAGACCACTTAATGTTTGCTTTCTTTTGTTCAGCATTCGAATGGTATTTCGCTGCCTGATTAGAATAAAGATATTAATTGCAAAGCCAATCAGGACACCGACAACCAATGATACTAAGATCACTGCCGCCAATGGAAGATTGAACACATCTATTAACAGATCTATTTTTACAAATTCAGCATTACGAAAGGCAAAAACTGCCACTATTAAAATAATCGGGATTAATACCAACAGTGTGATGAATCGCATCATCGAGTTAATCTCTGCAGGTACAGTGGTGAAAGGAATAATTCTGAGGCGCAGGTAATCTTAATCTGCGTTTTGAAGAGAGTCGTTAACACGTTCACGGAGTTCCTTACCCGGCTTGAAATGTGGTACATGTTTACCAGGTAAAGATACTGAATCGCCCGTTTTCGGGTTGCGACCAGCTCTGGGTGGACGAAAATGCAAACTGAAGCTTCCAAAACCACGAATCTCGATACGATCACCGGTTGCCAGGGCTTCACTCATTTGCTCAAGCAGGCTTTTGACGGCCAGTTCTACATCCTTATATGCAAGATGACTTTGCTTGCGAGCCATCAGCTCGATAAGCTCAGATTTCATCATTGACTTCATTGCTGATTCATCTGTCATCTTGTATCCCCATAAAAAAGGGTCTTCCCTGACCCTGCATTTATATCCGCTAATTATTCTTTATTAGCATCCATTTGCTCTTTTAGCAAATCGCCCAGTGTGGTTGCAGGCGCATTTGATGATTTGGAGTAATCCTGAATGGCCTTGGCCTCATCATCTGCATCCTTCGCCTTGATTGAAAGATTAATAGTGCGAGATTTACGATCGACACCAATAAACTTGGCTTCCACCTCATCACCTTCTTTCAATACGGTACGCGCATCTTCAACACGATCACGAGACAGTTCAGAGGCACGCAAAGTACCATCAACACCATCGCCTAAATCGATTATAGCTGCTTTTGCGTCAACTTCACGGACAGTACCCTTAACCATGCTGCCCTTGTCGTGTGCGGCAACAAAGCTGGAGAACGGATCCTGCTCAAGCTGTTTCACACCCAGTGAAATACGCTCACGCTCGGGGTCGATAGACAATACAACGGCTTCCAGTTCATCACCTTTCTTGAAGTTATGAACCACATCTTCACCGGTAGAATCCCAGGAGATATCAGACAGGTGAACCAGACCGTCAATGCCGCCATCAAGGCCAACAAAGATACCGAAATCGGTAATGGACTTGATCTTGCCGCTGACCTTGTCACCCTTGTTATGGGTTGCTGCAAATTCATCCCATGGATTGGTGGTGCATTGCTTCATACCCAGAGAAATACGACGACGTTCTTCGTCGATATCCAGGATCATGACTTCAACTTCATCACCCAGGGTTACAACCTTGGCTGGGTTAACGTTCTTGTTGGTCCAATCCATTTCAGATACGTGTACCAGACCTTCAACACCATCTTCGATTTCAACGAAACAGCCGTAATCAGTGATGTTGCTGACCTTACCGCGCAGGCGTGCACCTTCAGGATAGCGATGTGCAATTTCTGACCATGGGTCATTACCCATTTGTTTCAGGCCAAGTGAAACACGGTTGCGTTCTTTATCGAACTTAAGAACCACAACTTCGATTTCCTGACCCACATCAACGATTTCAGATGGATGTTTAACGCGTTTCCATGCCATATCAGTGATATGCAACAGGCCATCGATACCACCCAGATCAAGGAATGCGCCGTAATCAGTCAGGTTCTTGACAATACCCTTAACTGATTTGCCTTCTTCCAGACCGGCCAGCAGTTCTTCACGTTCTGAGCTGTATTCGGATTCAACAACGGCACGACGAGAAACAACAACGTTGTTACGTTTCTGATCCAGTTTAATAACCTTGAATTCCAGTTCTTTACCTTCAAGATAGGCAGTGTCACGTACAGGACGTACGTCAACCAGTGAACCGGGCAGGAACGCACGAATGTCGCCCAGTTCAACAGTGAAACCACCTTTAACCTTACCGGTGATTACACCTTTAATAATTTCATCTGCAGTGTGTACTTTTTCCAGACGTATCCAGGCTTTGGCACGTTTGGCCTTGTCACGTGACAAACGGGTTTCACCCCAACCGTCTTCGACGGCTTCTAATACAACTTCTACTTCATCACCAACCTGTACTTCAAGTTCACCACTTTCATTCATGAACTGTGAATCAGGAATAACGCCTTCAGATTTAAGGCCTGCAGCTACAGTGACATAACCGTCTCTGATGTCGACGACGGTACCGGTCATGATAGAACCGATATTGATTTCAGTATTCTGTAAGCTTTGTTCAAAAAGTTCTGCGAAACTTTCACTCATGAGTTTCAATTTTCCAAAAATAAACGACTGCAAGTGCTGATTATTTTCTTGGCTTTACGCAGCCAGGAACAGCCCATGCAGGGTTGAAGTTAAACATCATCTGACATTTTTTGAATGCCAGACACCCGAACAGAAATTAAACAGAAAAGATATGTTTAGCCAGCTCCAGCACTTTGGCTGTAACCTGCTCTATGCTCATGTTGGTTGAATCAATCAATACGGCATCGTCAGCTGGCTTGAGAGGCGAGACGGATCTGTTAGCATCCTGTTCATCCCGCGCCTGTAGATCGGCGACAAGGGCGGCAAGGCTAACATGAATTCCCTTTTCTTTCAACTGCTTATAACGTCTCTGAGCCCGTTCTTCCGGGCTTGCAGTCATAAATATCTTTAATCTGGCATCCGGGAACACAGTAGTGCCCATATCTCGGCCATCCGCTATCAAACCGGGAGCCCTGGCAAAGGCCCGCTGACGCTCCAGCAAGGCCGCTCGAACGCCCTGCATGGCCGCAATGGCAGAGGCTTTCATGCCGATTTCTTCCGTGCGTATGGCTTCGCTGGCATCCTGGCCGCGGAGGTAGATTTTGAGGCCATTGTCTGACGCTTCAAAATCCACATCCAGCTCACGTGCCAGGGTTTCTATGCCTGATTCATCGGCGAGATCGGCATGATCCAAACTGGCTGCCAGGGCTGTCAGGCGATACAGTGAGCCGCTGTCCAGCATGTGCCAGCCCAGCGTTTTTGCCACATTCTGGCTAATGGTGCCCTTGCCGGCGCCACTGGGTCCATCAATGGTAATAACCGGTATCTGGCTCATCAGCTCTCCTTCGTGCGGATCTGGATACCCGCCTGATTGGCAAGCTCTACAAAATCTGGGAAGGATGTGCTCACATTGATGCAGTCTTCAATATAGATTTCACCACTGGCCCGCAGGGCAGCCATGGTAAACGCCATAGCGATACGGTGATCATCATGGGCATAGACACGGCCACCATTAATACTGCCGCCTTTAATAACCATGCCATCATCGGTTGGCGTCGCATCGACGCCCAACGCCTGCAAGCCATCCGCCATGACCTGAATACGATCCGATTCCTTGACGCGTAATTCTCGGGCGCCGGTAACAACGGTCTCACCTTGGGCGCAGGCCGCGGCCACGAAAATCACCGGGAACTCGTCAATGGCCAGGGGCACCAGTGATTCGGGGATTACTGCACCCTTAAGTTGGCTGCTACGAATGCGAATATCCGCTACGGGCTCACCACCAACCTCTCGAGTGTTCAGCAATTCAATATTGGCCCCCATAAGACGTAGAATATCGATGATTCCGGTACGCGTCGGATTGATACCCACGTGTTGCAAGGTCAAATCGGAATCCTGTGCGATGGAGGCACCCACCAGGAAAAAAGCGGCTGAAGATATATCAGACGGCACATCAATATCGCAAGCTGTCAGCTTGCCGCCACCTTCGATACATAAGGTTGCATCCTGTCGTGACACCGGATACCCAAACGCAGTGAGCATGCGTTCGGTATGATCTCGGGTGGGCGCCGGTTCAGTCACGCAGGTTTTGCCCTGGGCATACATACCCGCCAGTAACAGGCAAGATTTCACCTGGGCACTGGCCATGGGCATGACATAATCAATGCCTTTCATGGCCTGACCACCGTGGATTCTCAATGGTGGTCGACCGCCTTCTTCGGTTTCCACCTTGGCACCCATCAAGGCCAGGGGATCCGTCACTCGCTTCATGGGGCGTTTAGACAATGAACGGTCACCGGCCAATTCAACATCAAAGCCCTGCCCTGATAACAAACCCGCCATCAAACGCATGGAGGTGCCGGAATTTCCCAGATCCAGTGCTTTTTGCGGCGCCTTCAGGCCTTTCATGCCAACACCGTGGATAACCACCTTGCCGTGATTATCCGGACCTTCGATATTGACTCCCATGGCACGGAAAGCTCGCAGGGTATTCAGACTGTCTTCGCCCTGGAGAAAACCACTAACATGGGTCGTGCCTTCCGCCAGTGAGCCAAACATGATGGAACGATGTGATATTGATTTGTCGCCAGGAACGCGAATCGTGCCTTTAAGGGCGCCGCCAGGGGCAACAATGAAATCCAGTTGGGTCATTCAGGTTTCCACTCAGTAAAAATTGGTTCAGCTTGTGTGATGGTGAAGGTCATTACGATCACGACTGCATTGGAAGATGCGGATATTAGCCGGATGCGGTATGAACATCCAGCCCAATCAAGCGTACCAGCGGAATTGGGACGCTTATTTACATAGAAAAATCGTCGCGTGCTTTCTTGGCACGGTCGAAGATGGTGAACAATTTTTCGGAATCTTCTCTCTCAATAGCATCCTTGAGATTATCCATTTCCATCTGGAAGCGTTGCATCATGGCCAGAATGGCATCACGGTTGCTGATACAGATATCACGCCACATGGTTGGATCGCTGGAAGCGATTCGGGTAAAGTCTCGAAAACCACCGGCGGCAAAGCGGAATATCTCATCCACATCATCCACCTGGTTCAGGCAATCCACCAGACCAAAGGCCAGCAAATGCGGCAAGTGACTTGTGCCCGCCAGCACCAGGTCATGATGGCGAGCACCCATCTCATCCACTTCAGCACCGGCTGCCTGCCACATGGACTTGATGGTATCCACATCCTTGCGGGCATTCTGTTCTAGCGGTGTCAGAATAACCCGGCGGTTTTGATAGAGACTATCGAAGGCCGCTTCACAACCGGATTTTTCAGTACCGGCAATGGGATGCCCGGGAATAAACTGCTTTATCTTGTGACCAAATGCGGCAATGGCGTCATCCACAACACAATGTTTTGCACTACCGCCATCAGTGACAAGGGTATGTGATTTCAAGGCAGGTTCTATTTTTCTAAATACGGCCGCCATGGCTCCCAGGGGAACTGCAATGAAAACAATGTCTGCATTAGAAACCGCCTTAGCATAATCCATTTCGTAATCATCGATAACACCCAGTTCCTGTGCCTTTTTAAGATGCTCCTCATTACGACCCGCGCCAATCACTTCTTTACAGAAACCGGCTTTTTTCAGAGCCAGAGCCAGGGAGCCACCGATCAGTCCAACGCCGATCACACACAGGCGATTGATCATTGCATAACCTTTTGCAATGCGGTGAGGAAACGCTGGTTTTGCTCTGCAGTTCCAACTGTTACACGCAGATGATTCGGCATTGCATAATTCGCCAGTGGACGCACAATGACACCTTCACGTAACAGTGCATCATATAAAGGAGCAGCCACCCGGTTCATATCAACGGTAATGAAATTTCCGATACTGGGAATAAAAGCCAAGCCCAGCTCATGAAAGCCCTGTTCCAGTTGCGCTAAACCTTTACGATTGACTTCTACGCTGTTTGCAATGTGATCCTGATCTTCCAGGGCTGCCAGTGCGGCTGCCTGTGCAACCAGATTGACATTGAAAGGTTGTCTTACGCGGTTTAATAAATCCGCCACATCGGGATGAGAAACGGAATAGCCAACACGTAATCCGGCAAGACCGTAAATCTTTGAGAACGTGCGAGTGACTACCAGATTAGGATATTTTTTTAACAGTGCATCACTGTCTGGCTTTAATGTATCCGGCATGTATTCATAGTAGGCTTCATCCAGCAACACAATTACATCGTCAGGTACTTTTGCGATGAAAGCATCAATGGTATCAGGCGCTAACCATGTCCCGGTTGGATTGTTTGGATTGGCAATAAAAACTATACGGGTCTGTAAATCAATTAATTTTAAAATGGCATCCAGATCATGACCATAAGGCATGGCTTCATGATCTGCTGGTAATGCTTTTGCAACACGATGCTCGACACCCACTGCCTGGGTCACAATGGGATAAACAGCGAATGAATATTCTGAATAAACTGCGGAATTACAGGGCGCAAGAAAAGCACGGGCGACGCATTCGAGAATATCATTGGAACCATTTCCCAGTGTGATGCATTTTTTATCCACGCCGTGTTTATCAGCCAGTGCCTGTGCCAGTTTATGACCACTGCCATCGGGATAAAAATTAATATGTCCAAGTGATTTACTGGCGGCTTCCAGGGCTTTATGACTGGGTCCAAGAGGATTTTCATTGGAAGCCAGTTTAATGGAATTACGTATACCTAACTCACGCTCCAGTTCTTCCACTGGTTTGCCAGGTAAATAGGGTTTAAGTTGTTGCACGCCGGGTACAGCGCATTTAAGGAAGCGATTCATTGTTTATAAGTACAAAGGTTAAAGTATGAAGTTTAAAGGGAATACCTTTAAGCATTATACTTTAAACCTTAACCTCTCTTTTATAAAACGGCTTTTGGATAAGAACCCAGAATTCGGAGCATGGCGGTTTCGTGTTCAATATCACGCAATGCTTCTGCAATCACCGGATCGTCCTTGTGACCTTCGATATCAATGAAGAACACATATTCCCATACACCACGTCGGGATGGACGGGATTCAATTTTACTCATGCTGATGCCACGACCCGCCAGGGGTTTCAACAATTTATGCAGAGCACCGGGCTTGTTATGG
>JBFHPZ010000043.1:0-10587 GCA_041592495.1 Gammaproteobacteria bacterium
ATGGCTGCCCAGCAATAAGCGCACTAATTCGTACTGGCTGGCATTAGTGTCCTGGTATTCATCCACCAGCAAATAGTGCATGCGATTTTGCCAGTGTTGCAGCGCATCCTGATCCTGGCGGAATAACACCACCGGTTGCAGAATCAGGTCATCGAAATCCAGGGCGTTATAGGCTTTCAACTGGCGTTGATAGCGCTCATACAAACGGGCAAAGCGCAGGTCGATATCATTCTCCGCCATGGCCAGTGCCTGTTCCGGCATGACAAAATCATTCTTCCAGCGCGAGATGCGCCAGCGGGCGTCTTCGGCATCTTCGGTATTGCTGGCCAGATCCTGGGCATAAAACCCCTTGAGCATGGACAGGGTATCGGTGGCATCGAAAATACTGAAGCCGGCTTTGTATCCCAGAGGCTTGTGGTGCTTGCGCAGAATTTGCAGCCCCAGGTTATGGAAGGTGGACACGATCAAACCACGGTTCTCCCCCTTGCCCATGAGCTCACCCACTCGGGATTTCATTTCCCGCGCCGCCTTGTTGGTAAAGGTCACGGCGGTAATATGCTTGGGGCTGATACCGCAATCGCGTATGAGATAGGCGATTTTCTGGGTAATCACGCGGGTTTTACCACTGCCGGCGCCGGCGAGTACCAGCAGGGGGCCGTCGATGTATTTCACTGCGGCCTGTTGTTGGGGGTTTAAATTCGACAAAACAATCACCTGAAACTGAAGCCGCCTATTCTATCGGTTGGGCCCTGCTACTCCTATACTCCCCGCGGAATATTTACGCCGTATTTGCAGGAAGCGAACGCCGTGATAGGATGCAAGCCTATGATAATTAATAAAAAAACCGGATTGATCGAGGGTGCTATTTATATTCCATCGCCCAATATGGACGAGCGTCCGGCGGATATACTGCCGGAGCTGATTGTGGTCCACAACATCAGCCTGCCACCGGGGGAATTTGGTGGTCCTTACATTGAACAGCTGTTTACCAACTGCCTGAATCCGGATGATCACCCCTACTTCTGTGGCATTTGCGAATTAAAGGTTTCGTCCCATGCCCTGATACGCCGTAACGGGGAAGTCATCCAGTTTGTACCCTTCCACCTCCGTGCCTGGCACGCCGGAGCCTCCAGCTATGAAGGCCGTGAACGCTGCAATGACTTTTCCATTGGCATAGAACTCGAGGGTACGGATGATCTTGCCTATGAAGAGGTGCAATATCATCAATTGGCGGATATGATTAGGGCGCTACGGGAATGCTATCCGAGCATTGGGGCCGATGCGATTACCGGCCACAGCGATATTGCACCAGGGCGAAAAACCGATCCAGGCATTGCATTTAACTGGAATCGACTAAAACAACAATTGAATAAACAAACCTAGAATAAAACTATTATGGCTTTAATCTGCATTCTTTTTGGCATTGTCCTGCAACACACCGTGGACAGTCTCCACTCCCTGCGTAATTTTGAGTGGTTTAAATCCTACAGCCAGTGGCTATTGAAACACCTGCCGGGTCTATCCAACCAGGGTTCATCCTCCATTATTATCCTGTTGCTGCCAATATTGATTGTCACCGGCCTGCTGCAACACTGGTTTGATGATGCCTTTTATAACTTATTCAGCCTGATCTTTGGCCTGGCTGTGTTCGTTTTCTGTCTGGGTCCGGGAGACATCAACCGGGATATTGATGCCTATCTTGAGGCCCGGGAATCCGGCGATGAAGACAGCGCACAGCGTTATGCCAGCGCCATTATTGATCGTGAAGCCTCCACCGCACCGGATCAGCAAACCGCCGATGTCATGCAGGGTATTCTGCACCTGTCGAACGACAGGATTTTTGCCATCATTTTCTGGTTTGTCATACTTGGCCCCCTGGGTGCCCTGATGTTTCGACTGACGTCCTACACCATGTACCACATCACCAATAAAACCCTGGCAGATGCTGCAAAGAACCTGCAGGCACTCATGGCCTGGGCACCGGCTCATCTGGTGGCCTGGGGCTATGCCCTGACGGGTAACTATGAGGGCGCCACTGCAAGCTATCGCGGCAAAACCAAACAGGATGACCTCGGTAGCTGCAACTACTACACCCTGATCAGTGCCGGCATGGGCGCCTTAAAGGACTGCGCCCCGGGTGAGGAAACTGCCTGTATCCGTGCCACCCGTGGCCTGGTGTTACGCACTTTGGTGGTGTGGCTTGCGGTCATTGGTGTATTGACCCTGCTAGGCTGGATTGCCTGATCCGTGATTACCCACATTGATATCATTCGCCACGGTGAACCCGAAGGCGGCCGTCGTTACCGCGGCCATGGCGTCAACGATCCTTTAAGCCCTAAAGGCTGGCAGCAAATGTGGAGCGCTGTTCCCGAGAATGCGGTATGGGAACATATCATCAGTTCGCCGCTACAGCGCTGCCTGGGATTCGCCGAAGCCCTGGCGCCCCATCTGGGTGTAAACCTGAACGTGGAAGAGGATTTGAAAGAAATTGGTTTTGGCGTTTGGGAAGGTCATACCCCGGACGAAATTCGCGCCAAAGATAGTGATGCCCTGGAAAAATTTATCCAGGACCCGGTGCATAACCGCCCCGAAGGAGCGGAACCCCTGGATGCTTTCACCGATCGCGTGTGGAAAGTGTATGAGCGGATTGCCAAAGACTATCAGGGCAAACATGTGTTGATAGTGGCCCATGCCGGCGTCATTCGCGCTATCACCAGCAAAATCCTGCGCATGCATCTGGATGATGTGTATAGCAAACTTAAAATTGATTATGCCGCCATAGCTTCTACATGCATTGTGGATGACAAACCGCCTACCCTGATTTTGCGCGCGTAAGCTTTTTCAACGCAAAAACGCCAGGACACAACGAGCGCAAAAAAGATTTTCATCATTCCATTGACCGAGTAGGTGCGATTTCATTCGCACACCAGGCGAAGGTCCGAATAAATTCGGACCTACAAACGCAGTTACATTAGCCTTGCGTCTTTTGCGCAATTCCCCGCAAGGTCGGTACATCAATTCCTTTTTCCTGCGCCAGTTGCAACGCCCTGGCCAGACGAGCCGGCGCACTGCGCCCCATGCACTTGTGGTCGGGATCACCATCGAAAGCACGCAGCATGGCGGCAATCAACTCATCATGATCAAAGTTTTTACCGGTCAGCGCCTGTTGCAACTGAATAACATCCTGTGCCACGACTTCGGCCACCGTGCGATGATCGCGCCATAACTCACCCACACTGCCACCGGTCTCAAGACCGGCAATATTCGATGTCAGGATATACAGGTTTTTCACCACCAGCTCGAACAGCAATTCATCTTCCGAATCCAGACATGAACAGGGAATATCAATTGCAGCCAGGGCATCACGTAGCAATGTTGCGCCGGGTCCAAACACCGGTGATGGAATAATCACCCTGGCATCCTGACCTTTTTTCTTTTCAAACCAGACGGAAATAACGCCTGGATTTTTCAGACCATGTCGCTTCCAGTCATCCGGCAATAATTCATTCTGCAGTAACAACAAGCGATCACGCCAGTGATCCGGTATGTTTTCAAGTACGGCATGCAAATCATTTTCCGCCACCGCAACAACCACCAGTTCAGGATCATTGATTTGATTTGCAACTTCCGTAATATTCATCACCCGAGTGACGGGATAAACAGGATAGCCACTACGTAAAAAGCCTCGAGCGAAAACACCACCCATTTCGCCCATGCCAATGATTACTACCGGTTTATTCATAATAGCTCTTATCCTGTTAGACATTCGTTGTTACAATCCGGCGATTATAACAAGCTCTCAACGGTCATTCATGCACGACGACGCACGGTTACAATCACTCAAGCTCTGGCTAAAACAACAAACAGGATTCACTGAATTCAGTATTGCACCGGCTTCTGCAGATGCCAGTTTTCGTCGTTACTTCCGCGTGACTACTGATGAACAAACCTGGATTGTGATGGATGCACCGCCGGAAAAAGAAAACTGCGAACCTTTTGTACATGTTGCCAGCATGATTGAATCGGTTGGTGTACAGGCACCGCATATTTATCTGCACAACCAGGATGATGGCTTTATGCTGCTAAGCGACCTGGGCTCTACGCCATATTTAAGCCAGTTGAATGAAGACAACGCCGATCCATTGTATCGCGATGCCATCGATAGCCTGATTAAAATGCAGACCTTGCAAAACGGCTTGCCAACCTATGATGAAAAATTACTGCAATTCGAAATGAGCCTGTTTCGTGACTGGTATCTGGGCACCCATTTGCAGAAACAACTTTCACCCTCACAACAACATACATTGCAAACCGCGTTTGATTTACTCATGAACAATGCCTTGCAACAGCCACAGGTTTTTGTTCATCGCGATTATCATTCACGTAATTTGATGATCACCACGGATGACAACCCCGGCGTCATTGATTTTCAGGATGCGGTTGTGGGTGCCATCAGCTACGATCTGGTATCACTATTAAAAGACTGTTATATCGCCTGGCCAAGAAAACGTGTAGAAGAATGGCTTTTGTATTTTATGGAGAACAACCCATTAACCGAGAACATGGACGCTAAACAATTTATGCGCTGGTTTGATTTAATGGGTGTGCAACGGCATTTAAAAGCCATAGGTATTTTTGCACGACTCAATCACCGTGATGGCAAACCGGGATATTTGAATGATATACCACGCACACTGACCTATGTATTCGATGCCTGTGAACGCTATGACGAATTGAACGACATGCTGTCCCTGTTACAACAACTCGGTCTAAAACCGGACACTAGCACCCGAGACAAGATTCAATGAAGGCCATGATTCTGGCGGCCGGCCGTGGTGAACGCCTGCGCCCCCTGACCGATCAAACTCCAAAACCTTTGCTACACATCGGCAAACATCGGTTAATTGAATATCATTTGATGAACCTGCAAAAAGCGGGCTTTAACAACATCGTGATTAACATTGCCTGGCTCGGACAGCAAATTATCGACACGCTCGGTGATGGCACGCAATACGGGGTGCATATCGACTATTCCAATGAAGGCGACTCGGCGCTGGAAACCGGTGGTGGCATTTTCAGGGCATTACCCCTGCTGGGTGATGATCCTTTTCTGGTGGTGAATGGCGACATCTGGACAAATTATCCATTGCAGCATCTTTATAACTACCCGCTTGATGGAATGGCGCACCTGGTGCTGGTGAATAATCCACCGCAACATCCGCAAGGGGATTTTTATCTAAGCAATAACAAGCTGGTTGAAAAGGGTGATGTGAAGTTCACTTTCAGTGGTATAGGCGTTTACTGTAAAGAATTTTTTAACGGTAAAACCGATGGGAAATTTCCACTGGCCCCGATGATTCGTGAATTTACCAAACAGGGCTTAATCAGCGCGGAACTCTATGACGGCGAATGGGACGATATTGGTACGGCCGAACGTTTACAGGCATGTATAACAAAACAGGCGCTTTAAAGCGCCTGTTTCAATGACCGACTGATAACTATTTTTTATTTTTCGTTGGATGCATTACCACCCCACATATAACGTGCTGTCAGTATATGGGTGTTATCGACATCGCTGGAGCTATAAAAACTGTAATCAATTTCAAGACGCTCATCCTTCGCCATGCGCCAGCCCATACCCAGGCTATATACATTGCCTTCGTAGGTGTCGCCATCGTTCACTACACCCCCCAGTGTCGTTCCACCCTTCAAATCAACATCACCATCGGCCTTGCCAAAATTGAACAGATAATAGGTTTTGTACTTCTCAATACTGCGGTAACCCAGTGATGTGTGGGTGACAGTCATTGCATAATCGACGGCGGTGTTAATGGTACCCGAATCCGCTGTTTTACCTACGGAGTGTTCCAGAGCCCAGCCTTTTTCTTCTATACCAATAAAAATAGATCCTATTGCCGCCGGATCAAAAATATCCTGTCCAGCCACCTGCTCATCTATCATGATGCCACCCAGGCCCAGGCCATAGAAAAAATTTACCCCTTCATTGGCAGCAGACACGGTGGTAGCGGTTCCCATCACTGCACCCAGCATGGCCATTTTGATTGTATTCTTGAAACTCATCCATCAACCCTCATTACGGCATTGAAATTTATATTAGTTTGACATTGTTATGGATAATAGCATGTTTTAAAAAAAACACTTTATAAAAATCAATAATGTACAAAATCCTTATAATGTTTTACTCAAAGTGTGAATTGATCACCAGGGACTTACCGGGGGCCAAAAAATGGAAACAGACGATTTCTCAGGGCAGGTATTGCCAACAACAACAAAACGACGGCACTGCCGTAACTCAACCATCCAGGCAACATACTCTGAGCCGTGCCCATCTCAACCGAGACCTGCCAGCCAAATTGGCTGATTGCCTGATCGAGCAACAGACCCATGGCAATGCTGACCAATGATATTCCCAGCAAATACACTACGGTAACATTCAGCCCCAGTTCCCTTTTCACCAGCACCAGGCTGGCTATATTGGTTGCTGGCCCCACCAGCAGAAACACCAGCACGGTGCCCGGGGATACCCCCGCCAGAATCAGTCCTGCAGCGATGGGAGTCGAAGCCACAGCGCAGATATACATGGGAATACCAACCAGCAACATCACCAGCATCGCCAGCAAACCCTGACCCCATTGGGCCAGCCAGCCATCAGGAATTATGGTGGTCATCACACCCGCTACTACTATGCCGATAAACAACCAGTGTGAAATATCATCCAGCAGCTCGGCTCCCGCAAAACGCAATGCTGTTAACCATTTTGCGGATTCAGTCCTGACTTCATTGGCACAACAGCTGGATGCTTCTGCTGTGGATGAAGCACAACAACTGCCCGATGGCTGTGGTTCACTACTGCAACACGCAGTCTTCGGTGAGCAACCACTGTCCACCGGATCAGTAGCCAGAACCGGCTGTTCGTCATTGACCAAAACCGTCAGCATGCCGGTGACCACCGCACTCAGCAGGGCTGCCAGCGGACGATATATCGCCATCACCGGTCCCATCAGGGCATAGGTCACGGTAACGGAATCGATGCTGGTTTCCGGGGTGGAAATCAGGAACGACACCGTTGCCTCTTTTGACGCGCCACCACGGCGCAAACTGATCGCAGCAGGCAGCACGCCACAGGAACACAAGGGCAAGGGCGCACCAAACAGCGCCGCCCGGCCAATGGCCGGTAAACCCCGGCCACCCAGCCAGCGTTGCATGGCCTGCTCCGGGATATAGGCTTTGACAAAACCGGCAGCTATCAAACCCATCAATAGCCAGAAAGCGGTATCGAGATAAACAGCCCAGATGTTGATGACTAATTGTTGCATGCAATAAGTTTAACTCAGGCAAGGACAAATCAGTTAAAATAGGTTTTTATTTAAACACCTGATTTCCATGAAAAAAGTAGAGTTACTCTCCCCCGCCGGTACCCTCAAAAATATGCGTTATGCCCTGGCTTATGGCGCCGATGCCGTTTATGCCGGCCAGCCACGTTACAGTCTGCGCGTGCGCAATAACGATTTTCTGGAAGACAATCTGGCCATAGGTATTGCCGAAGCCCATGAGATGGGTAAAAAGTTTTACCTGACATCCAATCTCATGCCCCATAACAGCAAGATTAAAACCTACATTCGTGATATGGAGCCGATCATTGCCATGGGACCGGATGCACTGATTATGGCCGATCCCGGATTGATCATGATGGTAAGAGAGACCTGGCCGGATATGCCAGTCCATTTATCAGTGCAAGCCAATACCGTGAACTATGCGGCGGTGAAATTCAGGCAGTCGGTTGGTGTTGAACGCATTATTTTATCCCGTGAACTCTCACTGGAAGAAATCGAGGAAATTCGTCAGCAATGCCCGGATATGGAACTGGAAGTATTTGTGCATGGCGCACTGTGCATTGCCTATTCCGGCCGTTGTCTGTTATCCGGTTATTTCAATCATCGCGATCCCAATCAGGGCACCTGCACCAATGCCTGTCGCTGGGAATACAAAACCATGCCCGCAGAACAAAATGCCGAAGGCGTGTATAAACCGGCACACTCCAATATGGGTGATGAACGCAATTCTTTATCAGACCAAGTGGTGTTGCTTGAAGAAGCCAATCGACCCGGTGAACTTATGCCGATGTTTGAAGATGAGCATGGCACTTACATCATGAACTCAAAAGATTTACGTGCAGTAGAACATGTACACAAACTGGTGAACATTGGTGTCGATAGTTTAAAAATCGAAGGTCGCACCAAATCGCATTACTATGTTGCACGCACAGCACAAAGTTATCGTCAGGCCATTGAGGATGCACTTGCCGGTAAACCTTTTAATCCGGAACTGCTTGGTGTTCTGGAAAATCTTGCCAATCGTGGATACACCGATGGTTTTTATGAACGTCACCATACCCAGGATTACCAGAACTATATGCAGGGCAATTCTGTGAGCAGACAACAGCAATTTGTTGGTGAAGTAATTGCTTATGATGCCGGCACCGGCATGGCGGACATTGATGTTAAAAATAAAATTCGCGTGGGTGATCGAATTGAATTAATCCAGCCTTCCGGCAATATCAATATTGTGCTGGATCACATGGAAGACATGCGCGGCAACAGTATGGAAGAAGCACCCGGTGGCGGTTATAAAATTCGCATCCCACTACCCCAATCCATGGCGCAAGTAGGGCTGGTAGCACGATACATTGACACGCCCATTTACTCCTAAGCCTGCTGCCGTGCAAATGCAAACATAATTACCATTGACAAAAATCAACAAGAAACAAAACTTTCGTACTCATGCCGTTAACAGGGAATTAAAACCCTGTTTTTAATCAGGCATTTGTCTATTATTCATTAATACCGCCATTGACGGCTTATGTGGTTAATACCACAAATCCCCCAAAAATCCTTAAATCTGTTTTTAATTTTGTCTCCATTTCATCGAGGATAAGCGGATGGCACATATTCACTGGACCAGTGACCTGGATACAGGTATCCCGGTTATCGACAAACAACATCATCGAATCGTCGAGTACATCAATAACCTGTACGACATAGAGAAAACCCATGACCGCGACCAGGTCGCCAACGTCCTGCAAGAACTGATTGACTACACCCTGTCGCATTTTGCTTTCGAAGAAAGCCTGATGGAAGATGCAGGATATAGTTTTATCAATGGACATAAACGTGTTCACGAACTGTTCACAAAACGTATTGGTGATTTCCACCAACGTTTTAATATGGGTGAAGACGTTACGGAAGAATTGCTCACCGTTCTGAGATCCTGGCTAATCACTCACCTCAAGAGTGATGACAATGATTATGCTGATGCGGTTAAGGCGAGCATGGGGGCAATTGATGCCCATAAGGGAGAAGGCTGGCTTGGCCGCTCATTAAAGAAATTCTTTGGCTAATCCATGCTATAAAACGGGTAACCAATTCCGGGAATAACAGCTATGGCCCATATCGAGTGGAAAGATGAATATGCCACAGGCATAAATGTTATAGATGCGCAGCACAAACGCATTGTTGACTACATGAATCAACTCTATAAGACACATGCAGACAATAATCAGGAAACGCTTACTGAAGTATTAATCAACCTGATTGATTACACCATGTCTCACTTTGCTTTCGAAGAATCACTCATGGAAGACGCGGCTTATACCGCCACCAATATCCATAAAAAAACCCATGACGCCTTCCGTTCGAAAATCGCTGATTACAAGAAGCGATTTGATGCCGGTGAAGATGTTTCCCATGACCTGATTAATCTGCTTAATATTTGGCTGGTCGATCACATCGCTGCTGATGACAATAGTTATGTGCCTTTTGTTAAAAAGAACATGCCGGGCATCAATGCTGAAGAAAAAGAAAGCTGGTTAGTTCAAAAAATACGCCAGTTTTTTTAACAATACCGCATGCGATTGAGACACTTTTGGAAACCCGGCGCAATCATTTTCCAGGATAATAATTATTGAAATACAACGAACTGTTATGACTTAATTATAGTGTTTTGACAGGCCGACGGAACAAATGCAATGCCAACAATTCGGGTAACAGCCTTCCATTCTTATCTTCAAGCATAGCCTGATTAATATTGAAACGTCCGAACAGGGAATGCTGTCTGGTTTGCAATGAGTTATGACATTCAATGCCGGTGAATATTTGTTCATACCCGGCTTCCAGGGCTTTTTGAATTAATTCCTCATTACATTGCCCATGCGGAAAGGACATACTCAGCGGGAGTGGCAACCCGGTCATATCCGAGAGTTGCTGCCGAGCCATGTTCAATTCAGCCAATGGATCCAGAGACTGGGTTAAGGGTTCGTGCTTCAAACCGTGGGTACCGAAATCGAATCCCTTCGACAATAACTTTAGTTCTTCTAAATTCAGCATTTGATGTTGTGCTGACAACTCTATGTTTTCTGCAATGGTGACTGTCGACTGTTTGACCGCATCACCGGCTTTCTGCAAATCCCTGATTAGAAAACGTATATCCTGTTCGTTTTCTAGCTCCCGTGGCGGCTGATTTAGCAGGGCGCACAACTGCTTAATCATGTCAGCTGTCAGTAAATCAATA
>JBFHPZ010000044.1:0-10550 GCA_041592495.1 Gammaproteobacteria bacterium
CTTAAAAACGACAAGGCCGGGTTAGAACCCGGCCTTGTCGTTTAGGAAGTCGAAAAAGACTTATTTCTTTTTCGCGCCTTTTTTGGCCTTGGCCTTCTTCTTGGCGGCTTTTTTCCTGGCTGGTTTTGCCGGTTTGGTGGCAAATTGTGCCATCAATGATTTGCCGCGACTTTCCGCTTCTTTCAGTTTGGCGGTCACTTCTTTCAGTTCGGCCTGCATTTTGGACAAAGCCTTACGCATATTTTCTACTGAACCGCCTGGTACTTTCGCTGCAGCTGCTTTTTTCGCAGCTTTTGGCTTGGTGGCTGCTTTTTTCTTGGGAGCCGGTTTTGCAGCGGGTTTCTTGGCTGCGGGCTTTTTGGCAGTCACTTTCTTTTGCGGTGCTTTAGCGGGTGCTGGAGTAGTGGCTGCCGGCGCAGCGGTTGCCACCGCTGTTTTCTGGGTAGCGGCTGTTTTCACTGCTGCTTTTTTACTGGCCGCAGGTTTAGTCGGTGCTGCAGCTGCAGGTTTGGCCGCTGCTACCGGTGCTGGTTTGGGTTTTGCTGCAACGGCCGGTTTAGCCGGAGCAGGTGTCGGTGCCACTACAACCGGTGGTTTAACTTCTGGCTTGGGCACAATGGTTTTGGTGACAACCGGTTTGGCCGGAGCTACTGCCTTGGGTTGGGCAGGGGCAGGGGCTGGTTTGGGTTTGGCTGGTGCCGCCGGTTTTTTCATGCTTGCTGATTTGAGTACGCTGACGATTTTGCTGAAGATGTCATTGATATCACCCTTGCCGGTAACCGATGACAATTTGTTTTGTTGGCTATAAAAATTAATCAGTGGTTGGGTCTGGGATTCATAGACTCGCAGACGTTTACCAATAGTATCTTCATTATCATCAGAGCGGTGATGCAATTTACCGCCACACTTGTCACATTCGCCATCAATAACCGGAGGATTGGTGAAGCGATTATAAACCGCGCCACAGCTTTCACAGGTAAGACGCCCGGTGAGGCGTTGCATCAGACTTTCAAAATCAACATCGATCAGCAGAGCCGCTTCAATCGGTTTGCCCATGCCTGCGAGCAATTCATCGAGGGCTTCAGCCTGTTCGATATTGCGGGGGAATCCATCGAGAATGAAACCGTTGCGGGCATCGGGATTTTGTAAACGTTCGCGAATCATGCCTAACACAATGTCATTCGGAACAAGCTGGCCTGCATCCATGATGGCTTTGGCCTGTCTGCCCAGAGGTGTTTGTGCAGCAACAGCGGCGCGTAACAGATCACCGGTAGAAATTTGCGGAACATTATATTTATCAATCAGCAGTTTTGCCTGGGTACCTTTACCGGAACCGGGCGCTCCTAACAATACGATTCTCATGACCTGATCATCCCCCATTGGTGTCCTGAAAAATTTCTGGATTATGGATTGTAATCCATGCGCGGATAATGTCGAGTATTCTATGTGCAGATATTGATATAATCGGGATTATCTCACGTTGTTGACGTGTGTAATTTACGAAATAACAGGCTCGTTATGAATCTAGAAGATCTCCCCCTTGGCGAAGATGTACCAAATGATATCAATGTTGTCATAGAAATTCCTTCCCATGGTTCACCGGTAAAATATGAAGTGGATAAGGATAGTGGAATATTGACAGTGGATCGGTTCATGGGAACCGCCATGTTTTATCCCTGTAATTACGGCTTTATGCCGCACACCTTGTCACAGGATGGTGACCCCGTTGATGTATTGGTAGTCACGCCCGTTCCCCTGATAAGTGGTTCGGTTATACGTTGTCGCCCTGTCGGTATGCTGGAAATGATTGATGAAGCCGGTGAAGATCACAAGGTGCTCGCAGTGCCGATCAGCAAACTAACAAGTCAATATGATCACGTACAATCACCCCATGATTTACACGATGGTTTGCTCGGACAGATTACGCATTTTTTTGAACAATATAAGGCGCTGGAATCCGGGAAGTGGGTGAAAGTTGAAAATTGGGTTGGTGTGGATCAGGCCAAGCAGGAAATCATGAGTGGTATCGAACGTTATAATCACATAGAGAAGAGGTAGCTCACATTTCCGTGAAAAGAAGCGTTGGTTATTTCAAAGGGCAACATAAAATAGAATTCATGGGCTTATATTTTTATAAACATTCACAATTAGCGCTGTACGCTCACTAGATGTCACGTCGGGCGCTCATCAAGGATCATATACTGGAAGCCGCGCTATTTAAACGGCGCGCTTTGTTTGCTGCTGTCGTCAGTATTGTGCTTATTGGAATGTTGTTGACTCGTTTGCTGCACTTGCAATTCTTTGAGCATTCGCACTTCACCATGTTGTCCGAAAACAATCGTATTCGATTGACTTCCATCGCGCCTAATCGGGGGTTGATATTTGATCGCAATGGAGTTGTGCTGGCAGAAAATCGGCCCTCCTATCGCCTGGAAATTGTACCGGAACAGGTTACGGACATGGAGCAGTTACTTGCAGGGCTGGCTGAACTGGTGTCGCTGGATGAAAATGCCCTGAGCCAGTTTCGTAAAGCGTTAAAACGAAGTCGACCCTTCGAAGGAATTCCCCTTCGCACCAAGTTATCTGATGAAGAAGTTGCTCGATTGGCAGTCAATCGTCACCGTTTTCCCGGCATGGAAATTACTGCGCGACTGGGTCGTTACTACCCCCTCGGCCAGCGTGCAGTGCATGTGATTGGCTATGTGGGGCGTATTGATGAGGATGAATTGCGCAAGCTGGATGAAGCTAATTATTCCGGCACCAGCCACATCGGCAAGATTGGTATCGAACGTTACTATGAGCAGGAATTACATGGTGATGTCGGCTATCAGAAAATTGAAGTGAATGTGCAGGGACGCATGTTACGTGTGCTGGATAAAACACCCCCGCGCCCCGGTAATGATCTGGTGCTGACGCTGGATGCCGAGTTGCAGGCTATCGCTGAGGATGCCATGGCCGATTACACAGGTGCAGTGATTGCAATGGCACCGGATACCGGGGAAGTGTTGGCCATGGTCAGCATGCCTACCTATGATCCCAATTTGTTTGTGCATGGTATTAGTGTCAAGGATTACAAGGAATTGCGGGATTCAGACAAGCGTCCATTGTTTAACCGCGCCTTGTCCGGGCAATATCCTCCGGGCTCGACGATCAAGCCTTTTGTCGGTCTTGCGGGGCTGGAAAATAAAGTCATAGGCCACAAGGAATCCATCGATTGCAGTGGTTATTACCTGCTACCCAATGAAGAGCGCAAATACCGTGACTGGAAAAAGGAAGGGCATGGGGCAATGGATCTGGATTCCGCGCTGGCGCAATCCTGTGATGTGTACTATTACGAGCTGGCCTATCGTTTGGGTATAGATCGTATTTACGATTTTCTGAAACATTTTGGGTTTGGTTCGGAAATCGGTCTGGATACCACGGGTGAGCGCAGTGGCTTGCTGCCGTCCCGGGAATGGAAACAGGCTACCAAGCATAAAATCTGGTTCCCCGGTGAAACTCTGATCGCGGGCATCGGCCAGGGCTATGTGCTGACAACCCCTTTGCAACTGGCCTCTGCCACTTCGATTCTTGCCACCCGTGGCCGTGCAATGCAGCCCCATTTGTTAGAAGCCATCAAGTTTTCAGCAACTGGAGAAACCCAGGTACGTGAACCCGTGATCCGGGAAACCATCGAACTGAATCGCACCAATAACTGGAATCATGTTATCGACGGCATGGTAAGTGTGGTTCACGGTCTTCGTGGTACGGCGCGTTCCGTTGGTCAGGGCCTGAAATATATAATGGCTGGCAAGACAGGAACGGCCCAGGTATTTGGAATAGCCCAGGATGAGGAGTACGACGAGGAATTGATTGAAAAGAAACTACGTGATCACGCGCTATTTGTAGCCTTCGCACCGGTGGATTCACCGGAGATAGCTGTAGCGGTGATAGCGGAAAATGGTGGTCACGGTAGTGGCGTTGCGGCACCGATCGCGCGCAAGGTCGTCGAGGCCTGGATGAAGAAAAAGCAGGAGCAGCCATGATAGGTGATGGCGGATTCAAACGGGGTAACTACAGCAGTAGTTTGTCTTTGCGTATCCTGCAGATTTTGCATCTGGATGCTCTTTTATTATTCGGTATCTTGCTGCTGACTGTAACGGGACTGGTGGTGTTGTACAGCGCCGGTGGCCAGTCCATGGAGCTGATTAATCGCCAGGCCACCCGACTGGTCCTGGCCTTTGCTGTGTTGGTTGTCCTGGCGCATGTGCCTTCTTCAACATTACGTTTCTGGTCACCCTGGATCTATGGCCTGGGGGTGATCTTACTGGTACTGGTGCTGGTGGCTGGTGATGTGGGCAAGGGTGCACAGCGCTGGTTAGATCTTGGCTTTATTCGCTTTCAGCCATCGGAGATGATGAAGCTGGCGACACCCATGATGCTGGCCTGGTTTTTCTCCGATCGAGTGTTGCCGCCTTCGATAAAGAACCTGTTTATTGCGGCTGTATTGTTACTGGTGCCAACTTTATTGATTGCCAAACAGCCGGATCTGGGCACTGCGTTGTTGATTTTTGCAGCCGGATCTTTTGTGGTGTTTCTCGCGGGGTTGAGCTGGCGCATCCTGATTGCGCTCGGTGTGACCGGTACCGCGCTGTTACCGGTACTCTGGCATTTCATGCATGATTATCAGCGCCAGCGCGTCTTGACCTTCCTCGATCCACAACGCGATCCCCTGGGGGCCGGTTATCATATTATTCAATCCCAGATAGCCATAGGCTCCGGTGGTGTGTTTGGTCGAGGCTGGCTGAATGGCAGTCAATCGCACCTGGATTTTCTACCTGAACAGTCAACGGATTTTATATTTGCCGTCTTTGCCGAAGAATTTGGTCTCATGGGTGGCATCATGCTGCTGAGTCTGTACATCTTTATCATATTGCGTGGCCTGATGATTGCCGCGCAGGCCCAGGATACCTATGCGCGTTTGCTGGGGGGCAGCCTGAGCCTGACCTTTACCGTGTATCTGTTTGTTAATGTGGGTATGGTCTCGGGAATTTTGCCGGTGGTTGGGGTACCATTGCCACTGATTAGCTACGGTGGCACCTCAATGGTGACCCTGATGGCGGGATTTGGTATGTTGATGTCCATAAACTCTCATCGCCGTATGTGGTCGAAATAAACCAGGGGAAAACCAGAATAGTCATGATGCGAATTACCACATTTATTTTTATTGCCGCTGTTTCCATTTGGCCGATGAGTTCATTTGCCAATTATGCCCAACGTCAGGATGTGCAGGAATTCATCCAGAACATGGTGAAAAAGCACGGTTTTGATCAGGAGTTGCTGACCTTCTGGATGAAGGATATCAAACAACAAACCACAGCACTGGAAGCCATCGCACGTCCGGCGGAACGCAAGCCCTGGAAAGATTATCAGCCCATTTTTCTCACATCGAAACGCATCAAACAGGGTGTTGAATTCTGGAAACAGCACGAAGCCATTCTGGCAAAAGCGGAAAAACAATTTGGTGTACCAGCTGAAATCATTGTTGCCATTATTGGTGTCGAAACCTTTTATGGGCAACGTAGTGGTAATTATCCAGTGTTAGATGCGTTGGCGACACTGGGTTTTGATTATCCACCTCGTGCAGAATTTTTTCGCAAGGAACTGGAACAATATTTGTTAATGAGTCGCGAAGAAAATATTGATCCACGTGAACTCAAGGGTTCTTATGCGGGTGCCATGGGAATGCCGCAATTTATCTCCAGTAGTTTCCGCAGCTACGCTATCGATTTTGATGGTGATGGCAAACGTGATCTGTGGAATAGCACAGCAGATGCCATAGGCAGTGTGGCGAATTATTTTAGTCGTCACGGCTGGCGTCGTGGTGATCCAATCATTACACCCGCCAATGTATCCAAGGCTATGGATGATATCGGTGATAAACAAATGAAACCCTATAAGCCAGTTGCTGAATTTAAACGTCTTGGTGTTAAACCCAAGCATCGTTTTAATGATAGCGAACAGGCTACCTTGATCAAGTTGGAAGGAAATGAAGGTGATGAGTACTGGATGGGCTTGAATAATTTTTATGTGATAACCCGCTATAATCATAGTCCATTGTATGCGCTGGCTGTGTTCCAGCTGTCGCAGGCCGTTGCAAACGAGTTTCGTAATCCATGATGCTCAAGCGCTTCATAATCTTAATATCCATGTCCATGTTCACATCCTGTGCAACCATGGATGGCCCACCAGATTCATCTGAATTTAAGCCAGAAAATATTCGTAAAGTCATACCGGCAAATGAGCCTTTGAGCCGATATGGTAATCCCGATGAATATGAAGTATTCGGGAAAACCTATCAGGTGTTGAAATCCAGTCGTGGATTTGTGCAGCGTGGTGACGCTTCCTGGTATGGCACCAAGTTTCATGGCAAGCGTACGTCCAGTGGTGAACCTTACGATATGTATGCCATGACGGCAGCACACAAACGCCTGCCTTTGCCGACCTATGTCGAAGTCACCAACCTGAATAATAATCGCAAGATTGTAGTTAAGGTGAATGATCGTGGCCCATTTCATCCAGGCCGCATTATTGACTTGTCCTACGCAGCGGCACATAAGCTGGGTATTACCGGCACAGGAACGGCACCGGTAGAAATTCGTGCCATTGATACGTCTGGCCTTGATTTAAATACGGCTTCGGTAACATTGCCGGAATCGGTTAATGGCAATGGAAGCATTCACGTACAGGTTGCAGCCATGGGAACAGAAAGTGCCGCCGAGACCATGGCGAATAATTTGAGAGAACAAAATTTTCAAAGTGTACGTGTACATGTCATCAATGATGACGGAAAAAAACTTTATCGTGTTCGCATTGGTCCTATACCCGATGTTGACATTGCCTACCAGGTGCTTAAAGACTTGAATAATATTGGTCTTGCCTCAGCGCGTGTCGTTGTAGATTAAAATTACGGAGAAAAATTTGTTGTGAATAAAATGACGAAAGTTATTCAATCGCTTGTTTTTGTTTTTATTACGTTTACCTCCCTTGCTGCCGAGTCTGCGGTATCCCCGGTACCAGCACCACCAAGGTTGTCTGCAAACAGTTATTTGCTGATCGATTATCATAGCGGCCGCATCCTGGCAGAAAAAAATATTGACGAAAAAATCGAACCTGCAAGTATTACCAAGCTGATGACTGCCTATGTGGTTTATAAAGAACTGGAAATGGGCCGCTTAACACTGGATGAACAGGTTACCGTCAGCAAAAAAGCCTGGGAAATGGGCGGCTCGAAAATGTTTATCGAAGTTGGCAAGCAGGTTTCGGTCAAGGAGTTATTAAAGGGGCTGGTTATTCAGTCTGGCAATGATGCCACCATCGCTTTGGCGGAGCATATTGCCGGTAGTGAAACGGTGTTTGCGGATTACATGAATCAATATGCCCGGTCACTTGGCATGAATGATACCCATTTCGCCAACAGCACCGGTTGGCCTCACAAAGACCACTTAACAACAGCACGGGATATTGCAACACTGGCGAAAGCAGTGATTCAGGAATTTCCCGAACGCTACAAATTATATTCCGAGAAAGAATTCACCTTTAACGGTATACGCCAGTACAACCGTAATAAATTGCTGTGGCAGGACAAGAGTGTGGATGGCGTAAAAACCGGCCATACCGAATCGGCTGGATATTGTCTGGTAGCTTCAGCCGAGCGTGATGATATGCGTTTGATCAGCGTGGTGCTGGGCACGCGCAGTGAAAAGTCGAGAGCCGATGTCAGTCAGTCCTTGTTGAGTTATGGTTTCCGCTTCTATGAAAGTAGCAAGCTCTATGCGGCAGGCGAAAATATTAATCAGGCACGGGTGTGGAAAGGTGAGCTTGAGCAATTGGGTGTGGGATTGCTGGAAGATTTGTATGTCACTATTCCCCGTGGCCAGTATAAAAGTCTCGATGCGGTAATGGAAATTAACAAGAACATTGAAGCGCCGGTGGAAAAAGGTCAGCAACTGGGCATGGTTCGGGTGTTGCTTAACAATGATGAAATTCTTACCCGTCCTTTGGTGGCGTTACAAGCAGTCGATAAGGGTAGCTTGTGGCAACGCACCCGGGATCAGATTATTAAATTATTTCAGTAAGGTTTAAAGCGACAGAATACGCACTATAGTTCCAGACGTGGTTTTATGTTGAGCTCGATGAATGTCGATTGTTTATCTTAATGGTGAATTTATCCCCATAGAAGAAGCCAGGATATCCGTGCTGGATCGTGGCTTTTTATTTGGCGATGGTGTTTACGAGGTCATACCGGCATATGGCGGACATTTACTACGTTTGCGGGAACACTTAAGACGTTTGCAAAACAGTCTTGATGCTGTTCGATTGCACAACCCGCTCAGTGTGCAGCAATGGATGGATGTTCTGCAGCAAATTATTAAAAGAAATGATGCTGTGGATCAGTCTGTTTACCTGCATATTTCACGGGGCGTTGCCGCCAAACGTGATCATGCATTTCCTGCGGAAACCCGACCCACTGTATTTGTCATGTCGAATCCCCTGTATCCCATGGATAAAAATGACTTAATGCAGGGTGTTGCCGCCATTACACTGGATGATATTCGCTGGCGTGCCTGTAATATCAAGGCCACGGCCTTACTGGCTAATGCCATGTTGAGGCAGCAGGCTGTAGATGCCGGTGCTGCGGAAGCCATATTAATTCGTGATGGCTATGCAACAGAAGGCGCGGCCAGTAATGTATTTATTGTGCGCAATAATATCCTGATTACACCCCCCAATAGTCCATCGCTATTGCCAGGCATCACCCGTGATCTGGTACTGGAATTGGCACAGCAGCAGGGTATAGCATGTGATGAACGTGCTATCAGCGAGTCAGAGTTGAAGCATGCCGATGAAATCTGGCTGACCAGTTCAACCCGGGAAATATTGCCAGTGATCACCCTGGATAATCATCCGGTTGGAAAAGGGGTTTCCGGCCCAATATGGCATTGTATGATCGATGTTTTTCAGGACTACAAGGCAAAATTACGTCGCGGTGATATGAGAGATGAATGATATAAGTACAGAAGAAACCCTGTTTGAGTTCCCCTGCGAATTTCCTATCAAGGCCATGGGTAAAACCGGTCCTGAGCTGGAAGTGGCTGTGCTTGAAATTATCAATCGCCATGTCGATGATCTGGTGGAAGGCTCTATAAAATTTCAGCAGAGCAAAGGTGGTAACTATACAAGTATTACCATTACTATTACCGCGCAGAGCAAATCACAGCTGGATAATATCTATATAGACCTCACCGCCTGTGAGCATGTGCTTTATGCAATATAAAAAGATGCAGCGCTCAGGAACTTGTGCTGATCACTTTGTAGAGCCATCTGTTTCAACTCAAAAAAGATAAGCTGTGTTTGCAGAGCCCGTCATTGTTCGCCATCTTGGTTTATGTGAATACACTGGCATTTATGAAAAAATGCAGGCCTTCAACCAAAATCGCGATAGTCATAGCGCAGATGAAATCTGGTTATTACAACATCAACCAGTTTATACGCTAGGCCTGAATGGCAAGGCTGAACATGTTCTGGATGCGAGGGGTATTCCGGTTGTAAACACAGATCGGGGTGGTCAGGTTACATACCATGGTCCAGGTCAATTGATTGCCTATATATTATTTGATATGCGACGTAGTCAATTGGGTGTGCGCCAAACCGTAACCGCACTTGAGCAATCAGTCATCGAATTGTTAGCGATGGAATCCATCATTGCCTATGCAAAAAAAGATGCCCCCGGCGTTTATGTGGATGAACACAAGATAGCGGCTTTAGGCTTGCGCGTTAAACGCGGTGCCTGCTATCACGGAATTAGTATTAATGTGGATATGGATTTATCCCCATTTGAGCATATAAATCCCTGCGGATATCCGGATCTACGTGTTACCAGTATGCGACAGCTGGGGCTGGGGTATAATATTGAACAATTTACACAACTGTATTTGCCCATCTTGTGTCAGCAATTTGCAATTAACCAGATTATAGAAACTCATGAATGACAAGCCTAAAGTAGTAGCCGGTGTAAAACATAAGGGTGCCGATAAAGTTGCACGCATCCCGGTGAAGATTGCAAAAACCGAAACCAGCTTGCGCAAACCGGAATGGATTCGTGCCAAGGCGCCGGCGCATCCCAGAGTGAAACAGCTCAAACAAATCCTTCGTGAACAAAAACTGTTTACTGTTTGTGAAGAAGCATCCTGTCCTAATCTGGGCGAGTGTTTTGGCCACGGCACTGCAACCTTTATGATCATGGGCGAAATATGTACCCGGCGCTGTCCGTTTTGCGATGTGGGCCATGGGCGCCCCTTACCGCTGGATGTTACAGAACCTGAAAATCTGGCAAACACTATCAAGGCGATGTCATTAAAATATGTGGTTATCACTTCGGTGGACCGGGATGATTTGCGTGATGGCGGTGCCGCGCATTTCGCTGAATGTATACGACTAACGCGTGAACTGAATCCGGCGATCAAGATTGAAATTCTGGTGCCGGATTTTCGTGGTCGTGTTGATGTGGC
>JBFHPZ010000045.1:0-10438 GCA_041592495.1 Gammaproteobacteria bacterium
GATAATATTTTGGGCCAAATTCAATTAATGGAATAATTAAAGGGTACTGAATCATTAAAACGAATGATTGAAAAACGATAATGAAAATGGCCATATAGTTACCATACTTAAAATTCCGGAAAAGGTAGTAAACGCCTCCACTGATAAAGGACGATTACATTATTTTGTAGTCACTTCACCGGAAGATGAACGACGCTTTGAAGGTGATGTTCAACTGGTTTCCCGTTATGGTATCAGTGTGATAAGCGACATTGACGACACCATCAAGATATCCCATGTCACCGATCACAAGCAGCTATTCGACAATACGTTTTTTAAAGATTTCCAGGCCGTAACCGGCATGCCGGAATTGTATCGGCGGCTGGTCGAACAGAATGCCGTGATACATTTCGTGTCTTCCAGTCCCTGGCAGTTATATGAGCCATTGCAGGCGTTTATACACAGAGCAGGTTTTCCCTGGGCAAGCATGAGTTTGAAAGATGTACGTTTTCGCGATGAGACTCTATTCAATTTATTTAAAAAAGGCACTGAGACAAAGCCTTTGCAAATAGAACCTGTTTTGCAGCAACATTCCTATCGCCGGTTTATTTTAGTGGGCGACAGTGGCGAACAGGACCCGGAAGTGTATGGTGATATTGCGCGACGTTATCCATCACAGATTCAACGCATTTTGATTCGAAACGTGGATGACAGTGCTGCTGAGGATGAGCGCTATAAACTGGCCTTCAAAAATGTTCCCAGGAACAAATGGCAGCTGTTTAATCACTCTGATGAAATTAATGTTGGCGAACTGTTGAAAATTTAATTGCGTGTAATCCTGTTGAGCAGGGCGTATTTGATTACCAAACATACTGCTCATTGGCGTCCCGGTCATTCCTTTTATTACCAACCCATTCTCGACGAAAATTCAGGCGATTTTTTCAGGCTAAAAATTGATTTTAGTCAAATACTTCTGGCCCCAGACTGGGTTGCCGATTTGGAAATGACATTTGTCAAACTGGTGCAGGGGAATTCTTATATTAATTCGTTCCGATGCTTTCGACTGCATCTGTTTTAATTAAATACGAGGTGAGTAATGAAATCGAAAAGTACATTTTCAATCGCATTGTTTTGTGTGCTCGGTTTGTCTGCATCCGCAGCCCATGCGATTCAGGAGGGGGACTGGATTGTGCGTTTTGGCGTATCGAATGTGAGTCCTAATGATGACAGTGGGGAGTTTTCCGGTTCTGCCGGTTCTGGAGCTGCGGTTGATGGTGACGCAAAGCCATCGATCAATTTAACTTACATGATAAAAGATAATATAGGTCTGGAAGTGCTGGGCGCGTTACCTTTTAGCCATGATATTTCCGCGACAGGCTCACTGGCTTCCGCCGGGAAAGTTGCTGAAACCAAACAGCTGCCGCCTACCTTTAGTGTGCAGTATCATTTCAGTCCACAGGCCAAAATACGTCCTTATGCGGGTATAGGCCTGAATTACACCACCTTTTTCTCCACCGATACCGAAGGAGCATTAGCAGGCTCCAGCCTGGAAATCGATGATTCGTTCGGCCTGGCAGCGCAAGTGGGTGTCGATTATGACATTAATGAAGAATGGTTTCTGAATCTGGATGTGCGGTATATCAGCATCGAAACAGAAGCTACCAGTAGTGCGCTGGGTACCATTGATGTTGATATTAATCCGGTGGTAATCACCGTGGGGGCAGGTTTTAAATTCTGATCGTTATTAAATAGATGATGTCAGAGAGTAATTGATTCTAGTTTTTAGTAGATATTGCTCTCTGACTCTGAAATGGTCCTTACCCGTCTTGCGGTCAAGCCGGCCTGTGATCCTGTGAAGAGTGGGATGACAGTAAATAAGCGGCATATACAGCAAAGCTAAAGAATCCGTCACAGGTTTTCCCATCCATTACATCCATCTGTAACCCCTGTGGATGTGTCCTTAGCAATTTGTCAGACCCTGTGCCGGGAATTTACAGGCGCGGTTGGTGTCAGAGCCAATTCCGGGTATCACTTTACTCAGGGAGTGAATACATTGTTTGAACTGCTGGTAGGGTGAATTTGTGATACCGGCAGATGACAAATCTTTTTTAAGCCCTACAATAGGCGCGAAATAAATTGCGGGTTGAACCCGCAGGATAAAAAACAGGGAAACACATTATTAGCACTCTTAATCATAACGATGACGTTCTGGTCAAAATTCGTGACCTGCATTTCTATCGCGGCAGTCGTGCTATTTTCGATGGCATTGACATGGATATACCCCGTGGCAAGGTCACATCCATCATGGGCCCCAGCGGCACTGGCAAAACTACCCTGCTGAAATTGATCGGTGGTCAGCTTAAACCCGCCAGCGGCACGATTCATGTGGATGGCGAGAATGTGCACAAGCTCAGTCATTCGGCCTTATATGATCTGCGCCGGCGCATGATGGGGATGTTGTTCCAGAGTGGCGCATTACTTACCGATTTGTCTGTGTATGACAATGTTGCCTTTCCCCTGCGCGAACACACCAAGCTGCCGGAATCCATGATTCGCCATCTGGTGTTACTCAAGTTACATGCGGTGGGTTTGCGCGGCGCCAGCCAGCTGATGCCCAATGAATTATCCGGCGGTATGGCGCGGCGAGCGGCATTGGCCAGAGCTATCGCCCTGGACCCGCAAATGATTATGTATGACGAACCCTTCACCGGTCAGGACCCGATTTCCATGGGTGTGCTGGTGAAGCTGATACACGATATGAACCACGCCCTGGGCATGACCAGCATCGTGGTGTCCCATGATGTGCGCGAAGCCATGTCCATATCCGATCATATTTATGTGATTTCCAATGGCAAGGTGATCGAAAATGGATCGCCGGAACAACTTAATCAGTCCAAATCCGAGTGGGTGCAGCAGTTCATTAATGGCCTGGCCGACGGTCCGGTGCCGTTCCATATGTCTACAACACCTCTGATGGATGAACTGATGCAGGGCGGCAAAAAACGATGATAGCCAATAGCTTGCAAAAACTCGGGCAAATTACCCTCGATGCTTTTTCCCGCACCGGCCGCGGCAGTGTATTTTTACTCCAGGCCTTGCCTGCCATTCCTGCGGTTTTCCTGCGCCCGACCTTGCTGATCAAGCAACTTTATACGGTGGGTGTACAAACCCTGCTGATTATCCTGGTGGCGGGTTTGTTCGTGGGCATGGTGCTGGCCTTACAGGCCTATCTCGTGCTGGTGGATTTTGGCGCTGAAGAATCCATTAGTCTCATGGTGTCACTCAGTATTCTGCGTGAGCTCGGGCCGGTATTTACCGGCTTGTTGTTTGCCGGGCGCGCCGGTTCGGCATTGACCGCCGAAATTGGCCTGATGAAAAGTACCGAGCAATTATCCGGTATGGAAATGATGGCGGTGGACCCAATGAAATACGTCATTGCCCCGCGTTTTCTCGCAGGCTTTATTTCAGTGCCCCTGTTAACATTGATTTTCATGGCCATCGCCATCCTGGGTGGTTATCTGGTGGCCACTGAATTACTGGGACAGTATGAAGGCGTGTTCTGGTCGCAAATGCAGGCCAAGGTGGATTTTTATGATGATCTGATCAATGGCGTCATCAAGAGTGTGGTGTTTGGCTTCGTGATTGTCTGGATTGCCGTTTTCGAAGGTTATGATTGTGTGCCCACCTCGGAAGGTCTGGGGCAGGCAACCACACGTACCGTTGTGCATGGATCACTGGCCGTGCTGGGACTGGATTTTGTATTAACCGCAATCATGTTTACGGTTTAGTGCCAAGGATGAAGTTTAAAGTACAAAGGAAAGCGATTCCCTGCGCCTTTGGACTTTAAATTTTGGACTTGCTCATTCTGGCTGCTTTGTTTTGCCAACATGCGATATTAATAAACTCGGGAATGTTAGGATTTACTCCATATGAATACACGTACAGTTGAAATTCTGGTGGGATTGTTTGTGGCAGGTGCCATGGCAGCATTGTTTATGTTGTCACTGAAAGTCAGCAACCTGGCCAGTTACGGTAATGACGGTGGTTATCAATTGAAAGCCAGTTTTGAAAATGTAGGTGGTCTCAAGGTGCGATCGCCCGTCAATGCCGGTGGGGTTCGTGTGGGGCAGGTGACTGACATCAGCTATAACAATGAATCCTATGTGGCGGTGGTGACTTTCAGCGTGGATGCAAAATACAAGTTTCCCAAGGATACCGCAGCCAATATTCTCACCGCCGGCCTGCTGGGCGAGCAATACATCGGTCTTGAGCCGGGTGGCGATGAAGAGTATTTGAAAGAGGGTGATATGATAGACCTGACCCAGCCGGCACTGGTGCTGGAACATGTTATAGGCCAGTTTTTATACTCGAAGGCTTCCGAGGAGTAATGCATGTATAAATTAATTCGAATTGTCGCGCTGATCCTGTTATTGCCGGTGACCACCTGGGCCCAGGCTACCATTGAGGGGCCGGATCAACTGATTAAGATGACATCGGAAAAAGTCTTAAAAATCCTCAAGGATAACAAGGCAAAGTATGAGAAAGACCCGGATCAGATTTATGTGCTGGTCAATGACATTATCCTGCCCCATCTTGATTTTCGCGCCATGAGCAAACTGGCCCTGGGCAAGAACTGGCGTGATGCCAACAAGGAACAGCAGGAGCGTTTCACCGAGGCATTCAAGACCATGCTGGTTCGCACCTACAGTAAGTCGCTGACGGAATATACCGATCAGGAAATTGAATTTTTACCCTATCGGCCACCGGAAGAAGGCAAGAACACGGTAATGGTTAAGACCCAGGTTAAACAATCTAATGGTCCTTCCATTCCCATCGATTACCGCTTGCGGTATCTGGAGAATGAATGGAAGGTTTACGATATCGCAATTGATGGCATCAGCCTGGTAACCAATTACCGCAACAGCTTTGCATCGGATATTCGCAAAGTGGGTATGGATGGCCTGATTGATAAGCTGGTCGAAAAATACGCAAAGACTTCATCGTGAACGCATCCCTTACATTTGAACAAGGCATCTACCACCTGAGCGGTGTGCTGGATTTTCAGTCCGTCGTTGCCCTGCGGGATCAGGATATATGGTCCGCCGGCGAGCCCCAAATTGATTTGGCCAATGTCAGCAACAGCAATAGCGCCGGCATTGCGCTTTTACTGGAATGGTTGAAATTAGCCCAGCAAAAGGGCGTGCAAATCAAGTATCATAACCTCCCTGAATCGCTTGGGGTCATAGCCCGGGCGTACGGGGTAGATCAGGAATTACCCGTAACACCGTAGTCTGTTTAGCAGCCTCTGCGGTTTGAGCTGAGCGTTAAATCATCTTTCATGAATAAATTACTGATTCAGGGTGGCGCCACCCTGCAAGGCGAGATTCGCATCTCCGGTGCCAAAAACGCGGTACTGCCGATTATGGCTGCCACATTATTGGCCCAGGGCCCGGCTATTGTGGAAAACGTGCCACATTTGCAGGATGTGACCACCACCGTCGAATTGCTCGGCACCATGGGTGTGCAGGTGGTGATTGACGAAACCATGAGTATCGAAGTCGATAACTCCACGATTACTTCCCAGGTTGCACCCTATGATCTGGTGAAAACCATGCGATCCTCCATCCTGGTGCTGGGACCCTTGCTGGCGCGTTATGGCAAGGCGGAAGTCTCTCTGCCCGGTGGTTGCGCTATCGGTTCCCGACCCGTGGATATCCATATCAAAGGCTTACAGGCCATGGGTGCCGACATCGAAGTGGTCAATGGTTATATCAAGGCCCGTTGCGATCGTCTCCAGGGTGCGCGCTTTGTCATGGACATGGTGACCGTCACCGGCACCGAAAACCTGATGATGGCGGCGTCTCTGGCGAAGGGTAAAACCATACTGGAAAATGCAGCCCGTGAACCAGAAGTGGTGGACCTGGCTAATTTTCTGAATGCCATGGGAGCCAAAATTACCGGCGCCGGTACCGACACCATCACTATTGAAGGGGTAGACGGTTTGCAGGGTACCCGTTACAGGGTTGTACCGGATCGTATTGAAACCGGTACTTTCCTGGTGGCGGGTGCTATCACCGGTGGCAGGGTGAAATTAAAAAACACTGATCCAACCCTGCTGGACTCGGTGCTGGATAAATTGCGTGATTCTGGTGCCGAAATCCAGATCGGCGAGGACTGGATTAGTCTGGATATGCATGGTCAGCGCCCCAGGGCAATTAATGTGCGCACCGCCCCTTACCCAGCTTTTCCCACGGATATGCAAGCCCAGTTCACCGCACTGAATACCGTGGCCCAGGGTACGGGTACCATTGTGGAAACCGTGTTTGAAAATCGATTCATGCATGTACAGGAAATCCGTCGTATGGGTGCGGATATTGAAGTCGAGGGCAACACTGCGATTGTGCGCGGCGTGGACAAGCTCACGGCGGCACCGGTAATGGCCACGGATTTACGTGCCTCTGCCAGTCTGATCCTGGCGGGCCTGGTGGCCAAGGGTGAAACTGAAGTGCAACGCATTTATCATATTGATCGCGGCTACGAGCTGATTGAAGAAAAACTGGCTTATCTGGGGGCGAAGATTCGCCGGGTGCCGGGATAGACAAAAGCGTAAAGGTTAAAGTGCACAGAAAAATCCGCTGCTTAACCTTTAACCTTTAACCTTTAACTTATTAACTTTGTACTGATTATGAACAACACTATTACCATCGCCTTGTCAAAAGGGCGCATCTTTAAGGAAACTCTGCCACTGCTGGAACAGGCGGGCATAGTGCCGCTGGATGATCCGGAAAAAAGCCGCAAGCTGATCCTGGATACCAATCAGGATGACGTCAAGCTGGTCATTATTCGTGCTACCGATGTCCCCACCTATGTGCAATACGGTGCGGCGGATGTGGGTGTAGCCGGTAAGGACGTGCTGATGGAGCATGGTGGTGATGGTTTATACGAACTGGTGGATTTGAATATCGCCCGCTGCCGCTTGATGACCGCCGGTATGGTGGATTACAAACCGAAAAACGGCCGCCTGCGGGTAGCGACCAAGTTCGTCAATGTCACCCGGCGTTTTTTTGCCGAGCAGGGCAAACAGGTGGAAGTTATCAAACTCTACGGTTCCATGGAGCTGGGGCCCATTGTTGGTTTATCCGATCTGATTGTAGATGTGGTGGATACCGGTAACACCCTGAAAGCTAACGGATTGAAGCCCATTGATCATATTGCGGATATCAGCTCACGGCTGATTGTTAACAAGGCTTCTCTGAAAATGAAACATGACCGAATCCAGGCCATGGTTGAACAAATGCGCAAGGCGGTAACAGCATGACCACTATCAGGCAACTCAATGCACAGGATAAAGGTTTCTGGCAACAGCTGGATGATTTGCTGGCCTGGGAATCGGTGTCCGATGACAAGGTTTTCAGCATTGTCAGTGAAATTCTCGGCAAGGTGCGCAAGCAGGGCGACGCTGCCGTGGTGGAATACACCAACCGGTTTGATCGTCTCAGTGCCAAATCCATGGTCGAACTGGAAATATCGTCGGATCGCCTGCAACAGGCTCTTAAACGCATTCCGGCAGAACAAAAACTGGCCCTGGAAAAAGCTTCACAGCGGGTGCGCAGCTATGCTGAACGGCAGAAGCTGGAATCCTGGTCCTACACCGAGGCCGATGGCACCGTGCTGGGTCAGCAGGTGACGCCCATGGATCGTGTCGGCCTGTATGTACCGGGTGGCAAGGCAGCCTATCCATCCTCCGTATTAATGAATGCGATTCCGGCAAAAGTCGCCGGTGTGCCTGAGTTGATCATGGTGGTTCCAACACCGGATGGTGAGGTAAATGATCTGGTGCTGGCCGCCGCGGCCATTTCCAATGTGGATCGTGTATTCGCCATTGGCGGTGCCCAGGCGGTTGCGGCCCTGGCCTATGGCACGGAAACCGTACCCCGGGTGGACAAGATTGTGGGGCCGGGCAATATTTTTGTCGCCACTGCCAAGCGTATGGTGTTTGGTGCCGTGGGTATCGACATGATCGCCGGACCGTCGGAAATCTGCGTGGTCTGTGACGGCAAGACCGATCCTGACTGGATTGCCATGGACCTGTTTTCCCAGGCAGAGCATGATGAAGATGCCCAGTCGATTCTGGTGTGCCCAGATGCGGAATATGTGGCCCGTGTGAAAGCCAGTATCGACAGGCTGATCAAGGACATGCCGCGTTCTGAAATTATCAATACATCACTGGCCGCACGCGGCGTGCTGATCACTGCCAAAGACATGGATCAGGCCATTGAGGTGGCCAACTATGTGGCGCCGGAACATCTGGAATTATCCATGGACGATGCCGAGCAATGGGCGAAAAAGATACGCCATGCCGGTGCGATTTTCATGGGACGATATACTGCCGAGGCGTTGGGTGATTACTGTGCCGGCCCCAACCACGTATTGCCAACCTCCAGGACAGCGCGTTTTTCATCGCCCCTGGGTGTATATGATTTCCAGAAGCGTTCCAGCCTGATTGGTTGTTCCGCCGATGGCGCTTCCAGCCTGGGTAAAACCGCTTCGGTACTGGCCCATGGTGAGGGCTTGACAGCCCATGCCCGCTCGGCTGAATATCGCATCAAAAATTAAGGGAACCCTGATCGATTCAGGGACTCTTTAAAATAATAAAATGAAATAGCTGGTGTGTAGGGAAACACGAACTATACTTTTTCGTATTGCACTGAAGCGAGATGGCCATGGGTGACATTATTCCTTTTAAAAAGCCCAAACTCTCGGAAAAACACCAGGGCAATACCTTATGCAGGCGTGGATTTCACAAATGGGAACTTGTGAATGAACAAAAGTTTGATGTTAAACAGGGAAAGCTGGTGACCGTTTACCGATGTAAGCGTTGTGGCCAGCAAAAAAACGAAACCCGATAAACCGTTTTTCAAACTACGCAGTGCATAACTTATGTTGAAGAAAATTCTATTCGTCTTTTTATTAGTCATTGGTTCATCCGTCCAGGCAGATGAACTGGCCTTCTTTAATGATACCTTTGGTGATTTTTCTGAAGAGTTGAGTAATGCCCGTGCCCAGGGCAAGCAAGGTATTTTCATCATGTTTGAAATGGATGAATGTCCATTTTGTCATCGCATGAAAACCACCGTGCTGAATCAACCAGAAGTCATCGACTATTTCAAAAAACATTTTCTGGTATTCCATGTTGATATCGAAGGTGATGTTGAAATCACCGACTTTGATGGCACGCTGACAACCCAAAAAGATTTTTCATTCAAGAAACACCGGGTAAGGGCAACACCGGTGCTCGCTTTTTTTGATTTGCAAGGTGAACGCGTAGTGCGTTATACCGGTGCGACCTCCTCGGTTGAAGAGTTTCTCTGGTTGGGAGAGTTTGTCGTTTCCGGTAAATACAAGGAAATGAACTTCATAAAATTCAAGCGCGAAAAACAAAAAAATGCCGGATAATATTTTCTGGATAAATTCCTCCCGTTTTCTTTTTTTATTCGCATGTTTGTTTCAGAGTCTGGCATTGCAGGCTGAAGAGGCAGCGCCGCTGCCTCAGCCATTAAGTTTGCAGTATGCGATGTCGCTGGCGGATGACGATCAGCATCCTGTGCTACTGGAAACAACGTCCTTGCTGGGGCAGGCTGATGCGGAAGTGCAACGTGCTGAATCCAATAGCGCCTGGCGCGCCGATATTCAATTAAGTGCCGCCTATCTCGAACCCTCGGTGCTGGCAGTGGATCAGTCTCAAGATGAATTCACTGCAAGATTGAGCCTGCGCAAGCAGCTTTATGATTTTGGTCAGAGTGAACTTGCGGTGGCTTCTGCCCGAGAAGAATTCAGTGGCATGAAAGCATATCAAGAATATCGGATTGAACAACGGCGCATTGATATTGCACAGCGATTCTTCGAAGTGATTTTATCTGATCTGAAATATGTCTGGGATAATGAAGCACTGGCCGTTGCCTATGTACGCTTCGATAAACTCAAGCAGGAACATGCGCTGGGCAGAATTTCCGATATTGCCCTGTTACAGGCAGAGAATGATTATGAAGGCGTTCGCTTCCAGCGCTATGCGACAGAAAATGATCAGCGTAATACCCGTGCATTACTGGCAGAAACTTTAAATAGACCCGGGGAATTATCAGCCGATTTAACCGCCCCCGTACTGGATTACCATAAACGAGACGTTCCTGAATATGAGACGCTCGTTAATCAGGCATTGCAGCAAAATGTGCGTATCAAATTATATGAAGCTCAACTGGAAGCGGCCAATAAACGCATACAGGCGGCACGTTATCAGGCACGGCCAACACTGGATGCAAAGCTGGAAGTGTCTGACTATTCCCGTGAGTCTTCTTCCAATGATGACTGGCGGGCACAGTTAGATTTAACCATTCCCCTGTTTGAGCATCAGGGCATACAGGCCGATGTCGCCAAAGCGCGTAGTGTGATGTTGAAACAA
>JBFHPZ010000046.1:0-10437 GCA_041592495.1 Gammaproteobacteria bacterium
GCGTCATGTACGAAATATGTGATGCCGGACGGAAGGATGATGTCCGAGCCCACATGTGGCACAGCATTACCGCAGCTTAGGGCATTGGTCTGGCCGAAAAGAACTGATCTCTTATCGCCAAGCGAATGACGCGAAAGCAAATCACCAAGGCTCAACAGCTGGCTCGGGAATGGTTTGCGAGGCATCGGCGCTAAACCGATCTAGCCTCATGCTCTGGTCGGATCTCAGACCACAGAAAGAATGACCGCTTGTGGCACATCTGAGAAGATCGTCAGCCCTTCCTGTCATGGCAATTCTACCCCTGATAGCCGACCTTCGCGCGTTGGGACTCGTTATTCAACTACAACGCGAATAAGGCAGGTCGTGTACCTGTGCCATCATTCCGGCAAGCCGGCGCCACGTAACTCTGAAATCCAGCGGTCAAGAAATTGTTTCTCACGGTACGGCTGACCTTCCGCAAACCGCGTTACCGAAAAAGCCGGTTCAATGCGAAGAATGTCTTCTCGGAGTTGCGGTTCCCGCGCCCGCTCATCACGGATAACCCCGATGCTGGCGAGCACAAGGCGGGCCAGCAGGCAATCAGGATTGGCAGCAATGGCCTGATCTGAAGTCACGATGGCCTGATCATATTTTTCCTGGGCCCGGTAAATGCTCGCCAAAATCTCTTTGTAAATCGGCTGCTGGACAGGTGAAAAACGCATGGCCAACTGAATATTATGCAGGGCGGCGTCCTGATCGCCGCAATAATGTAGAACGTTGGCATAGTGTGAGTGTGCCGCGGTGCAATTCGGCCGGATGGAAATGGCCTTTTGCCCGAGTTCCAATGCGGCATCGACATCCTTCTCCACCAAATGAAGGTGGCAGAGAACCGTGTAGGCTTGGCCATCGCAGCCCTTGAGACCGATTGCTTTTTCCGCCCATTCTTTGGCCAGTCGCAACGACTCGTCTCTCGAAACAGACCAGCCGCGCTGAAAATCGATCCAATGGGTGACGGCCATCCAAGTCGGCCCGGCGGAACTTTCCGGGTTATTTTTGGGAATGGACAAATATTCTCCAACCCTGAAAATACAGAACCGACCATATTTTTAACAAGATACATTAAGATGTACATGGCATTGCAATAAAAAATTTATCGGGGATAGAACTTTGTCTGCACAAACTGCAATTCAGCAACTCAAGCACTATATCAATCAACACATCGTTGGCCAACAACTGCTGGTTGAACGCTTGCTGGTGGCATTACTGGCGGATGGCCACCTGCTGGTGGAAGGCGCACCGGGCTTAGCCAAGACCCGTGCTATCAAGGTGTTAAGCGAGGGTATTGAAGGTGATTTCCATCGTATCCAGTTCACACCGGATTTGTTGCCCGCGGATCTCACCGGTACCGATATATACCGACCGCAAGACGGTTCGTTCAAGTTTCAGCAGGGGCCGCTGTTCCATAACCTGATCCTGGCGGATGAAATCAATCGCGCACCGGCCAAGGTGCAATCGGCCTTGCTCGAAGCCATGGCGGAAAGACAAATCACAGTAGGTTCCATGACCTATCCCTTGCCCGATCTGTTCCTGGTCATGGCTACTCAAAACCCGATTGAACAGGAAGGCACCTACCCCTTACCGGAAGCCCAGCTTGACCGCTTCCTGTTACATGTATTTATCGACTACCCCAATGCCGCCGCTGAGAAAGAAATTCTGCAACTGGCTCGCAACGAAGCCAGACAAAATTTACGTGAGCCGCCGAAACCGGATTCCATCGTGAGCCAGCAACAATTGTTTGAAGCACGTAATGCTGCACTCGATGTGTATATGGCGGAACCTCTGGAAGAATATGTATTGCAACTGGTACTGGCCACCCGTAACCCCGGCGCCTATGGCGATGATATTGCCCACTGGCTGCAATATGGCGCCAGCCCCCGCGCCAGTATTGCCCTGGATCGTTGCGCCCGCGTACAAGCCTGGCTACAGAACCGGGACTTTGTCACCCCGGAAGATATACAGACCATGGCTCATGATGTTTTGCGTCATCGCATTATCTTGAGTTTTGAAGCCGAAGCAGAAGGCATCAGTAAAGATCAGTTCATTAACGAACTGATTAATCGCGTTGCTGTTCCCTGATGATATCCAGCATTGAAAAAAAACTGGTGGCGGATGATGTTGTCAGAATTAATCCTGCAACACTGATCGGCCTCTACCAGGACGCAAAGAATCTTCCCTTAAAATCCGGCAAGATCAGTGCGCGACTCAGCGGCAATTATTTATCCGCCTTCAAGGGTCGCGGCATGGAATTCGATGAAGCCCGCCCCTATCAGCCGGGTGATGACATTCGCAGCATCGACTGGCGTGTCACCGCTCGCACCGGCAAGGCATACACCAAATTATTTCGCGAAGAACGCGAACGCCCGGTATTGCTTTGGGTGGATTATCGCAAGCCCATGTTTTTTGGCACCCGCTGTTCATTCAAGTCCGTGGTGGCCGCCAAAACCGCCGCCCTGCTCGCCTGGAGTGCAGCACAACATGGTGACCGCCTGGGCGGCCTGATTTTCTCTGAACAAATCCACCAGGAAGTTCGTCCGCAACGCGGAAAATCATCGACATTACATTTTATTCAACAACTGGCGAAACATCCGGCGTGGGACGACTATCAACACACAGCCGCAGATGAAGCAGCCAGCCTGTTGGCAATGACTCGTTTACGACGCGTTGCCAAACCCGGCAGCCTGATCTTCATGATCAGCGACTTCCAGCACTTCACTGAAAAAGCCCATGCCCAGCTGGCGCAACTATCACGACATAACGATATAGTAATGCTGTTTGTAAATGATCCGCTGGAATCATTACTACCCGCAGCCGGACTGTATCGCATCAGCGATGGCGAACAGGAATTGCAACTGGATACGCGAGATGCCGCCATGAGAGACAAATACCATGAACGTTATCTCAAACATCGAAATAATTTATACACAATGTCCAAGAAACTCGGCATATTCTTTCTCGATATATCAACCGAGGATGATCTGGTCAGGACATTGAAAAAAGGTTTGGGACTGGCAAAGATCTAAAAATAATATGCAAGAGCTCAACTTACGTGACATTCACTTACCCGATGGAATTTCCTGGTGGCCACTGGCACCGGGCTGGTGGCTATTAATCGCTTTCTTATTGCTGATGATTATATTGCTGCCACGCTTTTATCGTTGGCATAAACGCAGGCCACCTAAAAAAACGGCCTTGCTTGAACTGAAAAAAATCACCCATAACTATGAACAACATCAGGACAAGGCAAAACTGGCGCGTGAAGTCTCTATTCTGATGCGCCGCATTTGTATGAGTTATGCATCGCGCAATGAAATTGCCGGACTCATCGGCAATGAATGGTTGCAGCAAATCAATTTGCTCACCAATAAACAATATTTTTCGGAAGAGCTGGGCAACATTCTGATCACTGCACCTTATCAGGACAGTTGTGAATTTGAAGTTAGCCAGTTATTACAAGCCTGCAAACGCTGGATACATCATTTACCGAGGAAGTCTGTACTATGATGCAACTGGAGTGGCCATGGGCATTACTGCTGTTACCACTGCCCCTGATCATTCGTTTAGTTTTACCCGCCGCCGCAACCATCAAGGATGCGGCGCTACGTGTGCCCACGCTTGAACACTTTAATTTACAGACTGCCCACACACATCAGCGCCCTAATACACACTGGTTGCTAGTACTGGCGATTATTGCCTGGTGTTTTCTGGTGATTGCCAGCGCACGACCACAATGGCTGGGTGATCGCGTTGATCTGCCAGTGAGTGGCCGTGATCTCATGCTGGCGGTGGATTTATCTGAAAGCATGCTGGAACAGGACTTTGAATTAAACGGTCAATTACTTAATCGCCTGCAAGCAGTAAAACAGGTTGCCGGTGACTTTATTAAACAACGCGACGGTGATCGAATCGGCCTGATACTGTTCGGTGAGAACGCCTACTTACAAACACCATTAACGTTTGATTTAAACACGGTCAACACCCTGTTACAGGAAGCCGCCATTGGTCTTGCCGGAAAACGCACCGCCATAGGTGATGCCATTGGTCTTGCCATCAAACGTCTTCGTGACAAGGACAAAAGCAGTCGCGTACTGATTGTACTCACCGACGGTAGAAATACAGCTGGTGAAGTCGAGCCTGTCAAAGCTGCAGAACTGGCAGCGGAACAGGGATTAAAAATTTACACCATTGGCATAGGTGCGGAATTTATTGAACGCCAGTCCTTCTTCCGTAATTTTCGCAGCCGTAACAATGAAATAGATGAAAAAATGCTGACCAGCATTGCTGAAAAAACCTCAGGAAAATATTTCAGGGCACGTGATACCGCCGAACTGAAAAAGATTTACCAGCTGCTGAATGAACTGGAACCGGTGGAAGTGGAAACCAAAAGTTTCCGTCCGGTCACATCGTTGTTTTACTGGCCCTTATCAGCGGCAATAATTCTCGCAGCCCTGATATCCCTGTTGCGCATAGCCGGAGTTGCAAAATGATAGAACACTTTCATTTCCTGCGACCCTTATGGCTGTTGGCACTGATACCGCTGATTATTTTCAGTGGCTTATTAATACGACGCAGCCTGTTTAGCCGAAACTGGCAATCCGTCATTGATCCGCAACTCCTGCCCCATGTACTGATAGGCACTGCGGGTACAGCTTCACGCATACCGGCAATACTTTTTTTTATTTGCGGATTACTTGGCATTGTGGCCTTAGCAGGACCAACATGGAATCAGTTACCGCAACCGGTTTATAAGGCAAAGTCCGCTCTGGTGATCGCACTGGATTTATCCCATTCCATGGATGCCAGTGATATTAAACCCAGTCGACTTGCCCGCGCACATTTTAAAATCAATGACATTCTGAAATTGCGCAAAGAAGGTGATACCGCATTAATTGCTTATGCCGCAGATGCATTCACCACCATTCCCCTGACAGATGACAGTGAAACCATTGCAAACATCGTTAACAGCCTGACAACTGACATCATGCCTGCACAGGGTAGTCGTGCTGATCGCGCACTAAAAAAAGCCAGTGAACTATTAAGAAACGCGGCCATTGCCAAAGGTCACATCCTGCTTATCACCGATGGCATTGATTCGACACAACTCGATGCCTTCAGCGATATAGCCAGCCAGGGTCATCATGTTTCCATTCTTGCCATAGGCACGCCACAGGGATCACCTATCAGTCTCAGTGGCGGCGGATTCTTGCAGGATAATGCAGGCAATATTGTCGTGGCCAAAACGGATCTGGATTTAATACGCAATGCGGCCAGCAATGGCAATGGACGCTTCAGCACACTCACCACAGACGACACTGACATTAAACATATCCTGTCTTTTGTTGCATCCGACATCAATACTGACGACAGTGAAAAAACCGACCTGGCTTCTGATGTGTGGCAGGAACAGGGGCCCTGGTTATTACTGCTGGCGGCACCACTGGCTGCACTGGCTTTTCGTCGTGGTCTCCTGGTTTTATGTTTATTGATTATTTTGCCTTTGCCACAACCAGCCCACGCCATGGGCTGGGATGCCTTGTGGAAAAATTCAAATCAGCGTGGCGCTGAAAAATTACAACAGGAACAGGCTGCACAAGCAGCCGAATTATTTTCTGATCCACAATGGAAAGCCGCTGCTCATTACAGAGCCCAACAGTATGAAAACACGGTGAAGGAACTGGAAACAATCAATACTCCGGATGCCCATTACAATCGCGGCAATGCCCTGGCCAAACTGGGTAAATATGATGAAGCCATCAAGGCATATGAACAGGCTCTTGATATGCAGGCAGATTTTGATGACGCCAGCTACAACAAGAAACTGATTGAGGATATGTTGCAACAGCAGCAACAAAACCCGGATAAACAACAAAAAGACAAACAGAATCAGGACAAGGATAAACAGCAACAGGCTTCAGACGACAAGCAAAATTCCGGATCATCCAGTGATGACAGCCGTCAACAATCTGATAACAAATCATCAGACAAGGAATCTCCAAAGGACGCCGAACAAAAGTCACAGCAGCAATCACAACAGCAAAATGCTGCCGACAATGACAATAAACAACAGGAACAACCGTCTGCTGATCAACAAGCTCAATCCGATAACCAGAAAGATGCACAGCAGGCATCAGAGGCTAAACAATCTGAGCAACAAACTGCGCCCGATGACAAACCACAGGATTTGTCGCAACAGGCAACAGAGCAATGGCTAAGAAAAATTCCTGATGATCCGGGCGGTTTATTGCGACGCAAGTTCCAATATCAGTACCGAAACATGCAAGACAATCAACAAGAGAGCAACCCCTGGTAGCACAACTGATGATGAGATACCTGACACTGTTATTTTGCATATTATTCAGCGGGCAAAGTTTTGCCACGACGATTACAACACAACTGGATCGCAGCACTATCGGCATCAATGAATCATTCAGCCTGGTGTTCGAAGCTACGGGCTCAGTGGATGATGATCCCGACTTTACACCGCTGGAAAAAGACTTCGACATCCTCAACCGAAGCCAGAGCAGTAATATCAGTTTCATTAATGGTAATTATAAAAAAAGTCAGACCTGGACCCTTAACCTGATGGCAAAACAGGAAGGCGTACTCACTATTCCCTCCATCTCATTTGGCGCAGATAAGAGCCCACAGGCCAGACTTACCGTCAAAGCCGCAGCTCAGGCAGATCCTGCGACCCAGGATGTTTTTGTCGAGGCTGAAGTATCTGCAAATGATGCTTATGTACAACAGCAAATCATCTTCACCATGCGACTACTCACTTCAGTCAATTTAAGCTCAGTCAATTTTTCTGATCTTAAAACTGAAAATGTTGATACCCGCATCGAAGCATTGAGTGATGGCAAACAGTATCGCAGCCAACGGGGTAATCGAACCTATCTGGTGGTAGAAAAGAAATACGCCCTGTTCCCGCAACAGCAGGGAACCTTGCATATTCCTGCCTTACTGGCCGAGGCGGCCATTGGCTCGCGTTCGCAATCCCTGTTTGATCCCTTTAATCGTAGCGCACAGGTTCAACGCTTTCGCAGCAAAGCTTTCGACATCAACATTAGAAATATTCCCGCATCCTTCAAGGGCAACACATGGTTACCTTCAAGCGAATTGCAACTGGATGAACAATGGCCTGCGAATAATGAATTCAAGGCAGGGGAACCGATTACACGCACTATCAGCATTCTTGCCAATGGTTTGACGGCAGAACAATTACCGGATTTGAATTACACAGATGTGCAAAACATCAAACAGTATCCTGATCAGGCTACATTGAATAACAGCAAACAGGATGATGGCATTATTGGAATACGTCAGCAGAAAATTGCACTGATTCCAGTGCGCGGTGGTAATTACAAACTACCGGCTATTGAAATACCCTGGTGGAATATTAAAACCAACAAAATGGAAACAGCTCGCATTGCAGAACGTACATTCAAGGTCAGCAAATCAGCCAACGATGTTCGCACCCTGACACCTGTTGAACCTGACACCAATGTCATCAGCGATCAGCTCATGAATGAAGCCACGCCGCCAACCGCTACAAACACACAGACAGCGCCAACCTCTTCACTCCCATGGTGGATAAGCCTGTTCTTTGCTGTCGGCTGGTTATTCACGGCCATTGCCTGGTGGATGTCCGCCCGCAAACACAAAGTGATACCAGCAAATAAACCTGGCAATCCAACGGTTCACATAAAAGCTGCATTAAAAAATTTACATAGTGCCTGTAACAACAATGACCCTCAGGCTTGTCGAACACATTTGCTTGCCTGGGGTAAAGCGCAGTTCGGCGATCGCATAGTTACATTGGATGATCTTGCAAGAATTGCAAGTAACAGTGATTTGCAATCAGCAATAATTCAACTCAATGCCTGCCTGTACAGCACCAAACCCTTGTCATGGAATGGCCAGGCTTTGTGGCAAGCGGTTCAACAGGTTAATAGCGCAACGACTACTCAACCTGATCAATCCGCTCGCGATCTGGAGCCTATGTATAAGTTGGCTGACTAGAAAAATCCGTCTTTCAATATAAGCACATACTAAAATGCAATCCATCCACATTTTTCACGGGCTTGATTTTCAAGGATGGCGACATGTATCATTTGCGATCGGATTGATATAGCCGGCAACAGACCGGATAGCTGCATTTTTTCGGGAACTAACTCCATCAGCGTTTTACTATACTTACATACATCATTGTAGAGGATATATTGATGGGGCTTACACTCACCTCCCAAATTTTACTGATCGCTTTTTGTGCCGCTGTTTTCATTGGTGCTGTCGCCAATAAAACCAACTTCTGCACCATGGGTGCAATCTCCGACTGGGTCAACATGGGGGATACCGGTCGTTTACGCGCCTGGTTTTTTGCCATGGCCATCGCTATTGCCGGCGTACTGATACTGGAACTGACAGGTATCACCGACATGAGTCTGGTCGCGAGCAACGACACCTCCAACCCACCCTATCGCGCTGCCATGTTCATGTGGCCCCGTTATATTCTGGGCGGCGTACTATTCGGCATAGGCATGACACTGGCCAGTGGCTGCGGAAACAAAACCCTGGTGCGCCTGGGTGGCGGTAATCTGAAATCGATTGTTGTGTTTTTGATTATGGGCTTCTTTGCCTATTTGATGATGTACACCAATTTCTATGCCTACCTGTTCCATAACTGGATTTCGCCAATTTCAATTGACCTAGCTGCCAAAGGCATTCCCAGCCAGGAACTGGGCACCATCACCGCCGGGATTTTCGGTTTTGAAGATGCGCAGATGCTGTATTACATCTTTGCCGGTGTCATAGCTCTGGCCATGCTGGTATGGGTATTTCTGAAAGAAGAATTCCGCGGCAGCCTGGATAATATTCTGGGTGGTGGAGTGATTGGCGCTATGATCGTCATTGCCTGGTATGTCACTGCCGGTAGCACTGGCCAGGAATGGTTATCTGAAATCGAATGGGCAGAGGTGCGCCCCCATGCAGCCGGTGCGCAGTCATACACGTTTGTTGCACCATCAGGCCAGTTTTATAACTATTTCATTGCCGGTATGAAAAACAACCTGATCACCTTTGCACTGATGGGTGCACTGGGTGTTGTGTTGGGTTCTTTGACCTGGGCTTTAATATCCCGCAGCTTCCGCTTCGAATGGTTCAGCAGCCTGGGTGATTTCCTGCGTCATGCTATCGGTGCCGCCCTGATGGGTATAGGCGGTGTTTTGGCCATGGGCTGCACCATCGGTCAGGGCATTACCGGTGTTTCCACGCTGTCACTGGGCTCCTTTATGGCACTAATCTCGATTATTTTTGGTTGCGCCATTACCATGAAAATCCAGTACTACAAGATGATCCATGAAAAAGACGCCACTTTCGTCAAGGCCCTGCTCAGTTCACTGGTCGATTTTAAAATGCTGCCCGCCAGCATGCGCAAGCTGGAATTCTATTAATCGACACACGAATCAGATTCATGGGGTGAATTCACAAGCTGTTACAATCGCCCCATGAATCTTAACGCCTTACTTAGCCTCATCGCTGCCGCCCTTGCCGGCAGCACCATGGGCAGCTTTCTATTGCTCACTGTCATTTACAGACCCGTATTTACCCACTTCCTGGATTTACAACAGCGACTGGTTATTTACCGTCGATTTTATCGACTCAATACCGTGCTTTGTCTTCTGGGAGCCATTGCCGCAGCACTGGTGAAATATCCACAGGCCTCCTTATTGATGGGTATTTTGGCGACCAGTTATGTATTTGCCAGCATGTATCTGATTAAAGGCTTTGTGAACAATATGGATTCTGCTGAGCCACAATCCCAACGAATGCTTGTATTCCTGACGCTCGTCCAGAATTTGCTACATGCCGGGCAATTTATCGCGGCAGCCTGGGTTGTTTATTATCTTAACTAAATGCTTGATTTAGGCCCCGGAAACACACTTTTTCCACAGCTTATCCCAAAGTTTCCCACAAGATAATCCACATCTTGTAGTGCTTGACCTGATCTAAAACCCTATATATAGTGACCAATGAAGAACATGGAGATTAACCCGAATAGGGAAATGATAAATAGCTGTAACAAGTGACTTTGGCCCTGGCTTTTTCCGGGCATGATGTTGTAATGAACCATTCAGGTGGACCTGAACAAAACAACGACAAAGTCGATTGAATAATAATAACAGCGGCGTCAGGAGTGACATGATTAAGTCAATTGCATCCATCAATTCCTTGCTGGTTGACATTAAAACAGCGAACAATCCTCTGGCTGTAAAGCTACAGCACTGCGGCTTCGACATTAACGGAAACATCGGAGCCGAGAACGAATACACTGTACAAACCCTGCTACAGAGTATCGATGCCCTGGCCATTCAGTTTCTTACCATCACCGCCAGCCGCACCCAA
>JBFHPZ010000047.1:0-10310 GCA_041592495.1 Gammaproteobacteria bacterium
GGTATAAATTCTAAGCCATAACATTCCTTTATCTGCTCTCGTTTTTTAATTCGCTTCGTTTGATCATTTTAAAAGCAACATCACAGAAATTAATCATAAAAACTGGAATAGTGCAGCCCGGTGTTTGAATTCCCGGTGAATAAAGCCAACCCTGTTCTTGTCTGGTTGTTTTATTCAAACCCCATGAACTCGCTCGCTATGCCTGTTCCATAAATGCTAAATGATGAAAAACACGTCTAAATTCCTGTTTGCTTTTATCCTCTGTATCTTGTCCACGGCATGTTCCATTAATGACATGTATGTGCGTATGTCCTTGCTCGTTATGGAAAGCAAAATCATGGCGCTGAACCATGAAACGGATTATGAACTGGTTCGGGATACGCTCCCTGAAAATATTGCATCTCTGGAAGGTTTGCTGCTTCGTGATCCAGACAATGCTGAGCTGCATATTCACGCCGCCAATGCTTACTACATTTATGCATTTGGCTTTATTGAAGATACCGATAAACCCAGGGCATCAAGCCTGTATTACCGTGGTTTTATTCATGGCAAACAGGCATTAAGCCACTATGGAATTAGCGAGGACCTGCTTAATGGCCCCACCAGAAAACTACAGGCCAAAGTTGCAAAACTGGATAAGGATGCCATCGATGCCCTGTTTTTCACGGCACTGTGCTGGTCTAAATTTATCGAGATGAATGCAACACAACTGGTTGGCATGATTCAATTGCCCAAGGTTGTCATACTGATGCAAAAGGTGCATGACCTGGATGAACAACATCGTATGGGAGGCGCAAATATATTCTTTGGTTCTTATTACGGCGGTCGTTCACCTTTACTGGGTGGTGATTACATTAAATCACAACATTTCTTTAATAAAGCACGAAAGCAGAACCAGAATAAACTGTTGATTGTGGATTTTTTTGAAGCGCGTTACTTGTTGCTTCAGCGTGGCGATCGTCAGGCTTTTCATGAAACACTTTCAACAATTATTCACTCCAAAGAAAAACGTTTTCCCGAACAGGCATTGATAAATGTAATTGCCAGGAAAAAGGCGGAGTATTTACTGGATCAGGAAAGCCGGCTTTTTTGATATCCGCAAGTCTTGATAGTTGATTGCAGGGGAGAAACTTGCCTGCGGCTTAATTACCTAGTAAATTGGTCAACTATTAGGTTTGAGTTATCGAACGCCATGCCCTGCCGGTGGATCAGGTCGGGCATACCCCCCAAGCGAGGTCAAGGTACACAGGATGGGTATTTTGCACTCCAGTAAATGTCAGGGAATCGTATGCTGTTATTACCCAGTGGCCGCATAGTGGATCTTTCAACCGATCGGGCCAAATACCATGCGCTGCGTCAGCAGGGGCCTGATCCATCGGCCCCGCACCGGTCTCTCTATCCGCTGGTGGATGTGATATATCGCCGATGCGATAGCCAGGGAACACCCCGCCGTGGCTGGACTGAATATGATTATGTATTTTCCGGTTATACCCTGGCGGACATAGAACAGGCGCCGGAATGGCCGGATGCCGATAAAACCGCCCTGATAGCATGGGTCTGCCGGGATAATCAGCGCCGTCGTATCGAAACAGCGCGGCGTCGGCTGGTGGAAAACCAGTGTCTTTTATCGGTTAAAACCAATTCTTCCACTCGACATCTCTATAGCCTGTTGCAGCAGCGATTACAGGCCATCCCCCTGCAGCGCGCAACAGCCAGGCAGTGGCAGGCAACTGTCAACAACTTAAAAAAGCGCGGTGTACGGGAAGAAGAAATCTTCTGGTCGGGCCTGCAGGCTTTTTTTGCCCAACAAGCACCCGATGTGTTGCTGGATAAATCCCGGGTACTGTCAGCACTGGACTTCAGCAATACCCGTCTGGAACTGACCACAGAACAGATCTGGGGCGCCAGTGGTGGCTTGAATTTCCAGGAGGTGGCGCAGAAGATGCCCCATCAGGTCGTCTACCGCGCAGCACTGAAGCTGGACGCGAGTTGTCACTGTATCCTGCGCTATGTGGATTCGGTATGTAATTATCGCGTAGGGGTGGTTAAAACCCTGGTGGACGGGCATCCCATGGCCCTGAATAAATGCTGGTTCGCGCTGGATTCCTATGGTCGCTCGATCAACCGCCAGCCGGGTGAAAACCGCTTTTATGAAAGCAGCGTGGCCGCCATGGTTGCGGCGAATGACCATGCACGACACACCCTGGGCTTGCGCAGTGGTGCCAGTTTTCATACCCATTTCGATCACCTGACCCTGTTTGGCGGCAATGAATACCGGGAATGGATTGTCAGCCTGCCGGATTATCAGCGGATATTCTTTGGCGCCCATCATTTTGACCACAATGTGCTGATGCATATACGCACCACCAAACGTCGGGATATCCACGGTCGTCGCCTGTTATTTGTGGAAGAAGTGCAAAGCGACTGGCATCAGTCCGGCCAGCGGGATGGTTACGATAATAATTACTGGGGAGCGGTTGCCCATGCCCCGTTCAAGAAAGAATGGCCGGCACTGGCGATGAAGTTGATGCTGATCCGGGCCAGCCAGAATGGCTTTGACGGGGTGGCCTGGCCGAGTGGAGATATTCAGGAAAACCGTTACGGTAAATCCCTGAATGCCATCAAACGCCATTACGATGTTGAAATCCCTGCTGCCCTGAATCGGCTGGGCAAACCCTTCCAGTGCCAGGTTGAGGAAACACGCATCGAAACCCGCGATCCCTGGCTCAATTTGCAAAAATCCCGCAACAAGTGGCGTGTGGCTGACAGCCAGGGAAAATTCCGCACCCGCGACCGCTATCACAGCCGGGATGAAGCCATGGCGGTGCTGGCCCGCCACTGTCGCAGCATTGAGTTACAGGTGCCGGTATTGTTAATTACCGATGCCCTGCGTCAACAGATCGCCGAAAAGGGCCTGCCTCTGTTTGGTGAAACCCTGGTGTAAATTACCGGCTTGATGTCCTCGTTTACCTGACTGAACCGGGCGTGTGTATTAGACTATCCCTATTCCATATAAGGATACCGATGAACTCGATGCACACGCTCCGTTTGAACTGTTACCTGGCCAATATTACCCGTGCAACAGGTCGTCCATGTCAAAGCTGATTGGCATTTTCGGCGGCACCTTTGATCCCATTCATTTTGGCCATCTACGCCCGGCGCTGGAAGTGATGCAATCGGTGGGGCTGGAGCAGGTGCGCTTCCTGCCCAATCGACTGCCGCCCCATCGCCCCGCACCCTGGCTGGATGAACAAACCCGCTGTGAGCTGGTGGCGAGCGCCATTGCCGATGTACCGGCGTTTGTGCTGGATGACCGTGAACTGCAACGGGAAGGTCCATCCTGGATGGTAGATACCCTGGCATCCCTTAAACAGGATTTACCCGGAAACCACCTGTGTTTGCTGTTGGGCATGGACGCATTTGCAGGATTTACCCGCTGGCATCGCTGGCAGGATATTTTCGATGTGTGCCATCTTATTGTGATGGATCGACCCGGTGCAGATTTACCCCGGTTCACGGATGATAACGGCCAGATTGAGCCGCGCCTGACCCACGATGTTAGTGAGCTGGCAAGCGCCAGTCATGGCAAAATCCTGTTACAATCCGTAACCTTGCTGGATATATCCGCAACCCTGATTCGTGAAAACCTGCTGCACGGGCAGAGTATTCGCTATCTTGTTCCCGAAACCGTTAGAGAGAAACTCGAAAATCGCTATGCAGCTGGATGAATTAAAAACACTGGTGATCACCGCCATTGAAGATATGAAAGGTGAAAATATCGTAAGCCTGGATGTAACCGACAAAAGCAATGTAACCGACCTGATGATTGTTGCCAGTGGCACCTCGAATCGCCATGTCACCTCTATTGCCGGTAATGTGGTGGCTGAAGCCAAGAAAGCCGGGGTGCAACCCCTGGGTGTGGAAGGTGAAACCGAGGGTGACTGGGCGCTGGTGGATCTGGGTGACATAGTTGTACACATCATGCAGCCCCAGGTACGTGAGTTTTATGATCTAGAGCGCCTGTGGAGTGTTACCGATACCAAAAAACAGGAGCGGAACGCCAGCTAAATGCGCATTCAGCTGCTCGCCGTCGGCCAGAAAATGCCCGCCTGGGTGGAACAGGGTTTCGATGAATATGCCCACCGCATGCCGCCGGAAGCCCGTCTCGAACTGAAAGAAATTGCGGCCGCCAAACGCGGTAAAAATGCCGATATCCCCCGTATCCTCCAGGATGAATGCCAGCGCATTCAGGCCGCCTTGCCGAAAAATTCGCGCATTGTGGTGCTGGATGTAAAGGGGCAGGGCTGGAGTACCGAGCAACTGGCGCAACGTATGGGGGAATGGATGCAATCCGGGCAAGATGTCAGTTTACTGGTGGGCGGTCCTGAGGGGCTGTCGGAAGAATGCCGGGCCCTGGCGCAGGAACGCTGGTCGCTGTCTCCCTTGACCTTTCCCCATCCACTGGTACGTATTATTGTAGCGGAGCAACTCTACCGCGCATGGTCGGTGTTACGTAATCATCCCTATCATCGGGCTTAAAACATGAACGATAAAAATAACGATCAGGCTCAAATCATTCTTGCGTCCGCTTCCCCCAGACGCCGCGAATTGCTGGACCAACTGGGTGTACGCTACGAGGTTGTACCCGTGGATGCGGACGAAACCCCGAAGACCGGCGAATCACCGGAAGCCTTTGTCGAACGCCTGGCGACTGAAAAAGCCTGTGCCGGATTCCTGAAACAGGGTGATCGGCGTCTGCCAGCCCTCGGTTCAGATACTATAGTGTTAGTAGGTGATCGTATTTTAGGTAAGCCCAAAGATAAGGATGATGCGATTGCCATGCTGAAATCCTTATCCGGCGAAACCCATCAGGTGTTTACCGCAGTGGCCCTGGCGAATGCAGAACAAACCCGTTGTCTGCTGAGTCGTAGCAAGGTCAGTTTCCGGGCACTGGACGACAGTGAAATCGAAGCTTACTGGGCCAGTGGCGAACCGGCAGACAAGGCCGGCGCCTATGGTATTCAGGGTAAGGCTGCACAATTTATAAAACGTCTGGATGGCAGTTACTCCGGCGTGATGGGTTTGCCCTTGTATGAAACCGCGGAATTGCTCAAGCATTTTGGTATTACATTGCTGGCCTGAACAGGGAAATCATGAGTAAAGAAATTCTGATTAATGTAACGCCGCAGGAAACGCGGGTCGCCATACTGGAAAATGGCGTTTTGCAGGAATTGTATATTGAGCGCAGCCGCAAGAAGGGGCTGGTGGGCAATATTTACAAGGGACGTGTTTCACGGGTGCTGCCAGGTATGGAAGCCGCCTTTGTTGAAGTGGGCATGGAGCGGGCGGCATTTCTGCATGTATCCGATGTGGCACCCTTCGGCTCCAGGGAAAATGGTGCTGAACGGCCTTCGATTGCCTCCCTGTTGCGGGAAGGCGAAGATGTGCTGGTGCAGGTCATCAAGGACCCCATGGGCACCAAGGGTGCACGTTTAACCACCCATATCACTATCCCGTCCCGTTATCTGGTATTTATGCCTAATTCCAGCAATGTTGGTGTTTCCACGCGCATCGAAAATGAAGAAGATCGGGATCGTCTGCGTGGCATGCTCATGCAGCACGAAGAAATCATGGGCAGTTCCGGGTATATCATTCGCACCGCAGCGGAAACGGCATCACCAGAATCCATGCGTCAGGATGTGGTGTATCTGAACAAGTTGTGGCAATCGATCAGTGAAGCCGCCAAGGAAACCAAACCCGGTGAAATTGTGCATGAAGACCTGCCATTGTTCATGCGCGTATTACGCGACATGCTGGATGAAGACCTGGAAAAAATCCGGGTGGATTCCCGTGAAACCTGGCGTCGCATGAGTGACTTTTGTAAACGCTTTGTGCCGGAAGCGCATATTTTCATCGAACACTATCCCGGTGAGCGGCCCATATTTGATCTGTATGGCGTCGAAGATGAAATTCAGAAAAGTCTCGAACGTAAGGTGCATCTCAAATCCGGTGGCTACTTGATTATTGATCAGACCGAAGCCATGACCACTATCGATGTGAATACCGGTGCCTTTGTTGGCCATCGCAATCTGGAAGAGACAATTTTCAAAACCAACCTTGAGGCAGCCCATGCCATCACGCGACAACTGCGATTGCGTAACCTGGGTGGCATTATCATTATCGATTTCATCGACATGGCGGAAGAAGATCATCGGCGACAGGTGCTGCGTGCCCTGGAAAAAGCGCTGGAAAAAGATCATGCACGCACCCATGTCTGCGACGTATCATCACTGGGGCTGGTGGAAATGACGCGCAAAAGAACACGTGAAAGTCTGGAACATGTGTTATGTGATGTGTGTCCAACCTGCGCCGGTCGTGGTTCGGTAAAAACCGCCGAAACAGTGTGTTATGAAATTTTCAGGGAAATTCTGCGCGAAGCACGCCAGTTTGATGCGCGCCAGTTGCTGGTGCTGGCATCACAGGAAGTGATCGATGTTCTGGTTGATGAAGAATCAAACAGCCTTGCTGAACTGGAAGATTTTATTGATATTCCAATTAAACTTCAGGTGGAGGCCTTGTACACCCAGGAACAATATGACGTCGTTATAATGTAGTTCAGGAGCTTACTGAATGTTTGTGTGTTGTTGTCTGACCCGTTCTTACTTTTAACTTAACAGTTTGCATCCTTGAGCATTTACTTTCATAAATTTCGCACATTCATTATCACTACCCTGGCTGTATTGATTATTCTGACGGCCGTTGTCTTTAGCATTATTCGAGTCGCACTTCCCCACATTACCGATTATGGCGATGATATCGAGACTGAATTAAGCAGCCTGCTTGGTTTGACTGTCGAAATTGGATTTGTCGATGCTGACATGTACTGGTTGACACCCAGATTAAAGTTACTCGATGTTAGTATTTATGATGCCAGTGGCGAACGTCATTTCCTGCATTTCAATGAAATTCATTTAAGCCTGGCCTGGCTTAAAACCATTACCACATTGCGACCCGCGCTGGGTTTTGTTTCCCTGTCCGGACTTGATTTGCACATTGAACGTAAAAACAATGGCGATCTCGTAGTGCAGGGGTTTGATATCAAGACCAATCAACAGGGACGTGCGCAGTTACCGCCTGGCATAGAACTGTTCCTGGAAAATTTTTCCTTCTATTTATTTGACAGTAGCCTGAGCTGGTCAGATGAAATGAATAATCAACAATTGCTGGATGTGCAAAATATCAATCTGGCCATGATCAATCATGTTGATCAACATGAAATGTCCATTGATATGGAATTGCCTCCGGCATACGGCGAGCATGTACAGCTAAAAGCAGTTATCGATGGCCCCTTGTTACAACCAAAGCTCTGGCAGGCAAAACTGTATCTTGCGCTGGAAAATTTTCGGTTAAGACGATGGTTTGATGATTACTGGCGTTTGTTCGATTTTGTAGCCAGTGGTGATCTGGATGCCAATGTCTGGCTAGCGCTGGATCAGGGTAAACTCACCCAGGTTGATAGTGTCATCAATGGTAAAAATCTGGCTTTGCATTATCTGGATGATGATGTGCGATCATGGAAGTTACAAAGCCTGATGGGTATGGGTAACTGGAAATATCTGGATACCGGATGGAAAGCCGAAATACGTGCACTTGAAATGACGCGTAATAACCGTGCATGGATTGAACCCGGTTCAGTAACCCTGATGATGGATTCTCTGCATCATGAAGTGACAGCTAAAGCCAGTTATTTACGTATTGAAGATTTGGTGTATTTAACGGGGCTGACAAATAATTTGTTTCCGGATCAGAGTAATGCCTTGTTGAGCGATGCCTTGCAATATGAACCCCGGGGGGATTTGATTCATCTGGATATGCATTTGCCACTGGATCATCCTGAGAATATTAATATCCAGACTGATTTCCGTGATATTGGCTATAGCACCTCAAACAGAATACCTGCTGTCACTGGACTCGATGGTGAACTTCACTATCATGATTCAGAGGCGCTAATCCAGCTGGATAGTCGTGATGTTGAATTTGATTTTCATGGCATGTTCAGGAATCGAATCGATTTGCAGTCTGTGTATGGCAAGGTTGCTGTTTATCGTGAGAATAACGCCTGGCATTTATATTCCCAGCCAATCGATGCGATATCGCCCTATATACGAACACTGTCCAGCGTTGAAGTAATCGTTGCTGATGGACAAGCACCATTTATGAATCTGATTACCCTGTTTGACAAGGGTGATGGTGCTCACAAGAGTTTGTATTTTCCAACAGCTGTGATGGATAAAAAAACAGTAGACTGGCTTGATGAGGCAATAGTCAAAGCCGATATACCCAGGGGTGGTTTCCTTTATCACGGTACTTTCAAGGATTATCCATTTAACCATGGCGAAGGTGTTATGGAAGTGTTGTTTGATATTGAAAATAGCACACTGAAATATATGCCGGACTGGCCGGCTTTGGAAAACCTCAAGGCTGAAGTGCGTTTCCTTAACAAATCCATGAGTATATCCAAGGGAGAAGGCACTATTTATGGTGCGCGTTTTTATGAAACCAGTGCAGATATTAATCAACTGGACCATGCACATTTAGCGATCAAAGGTCGCGTTAATTCGCCTTTGGCTGATTTGTTAAAATTTGTCGAGACCAGTCCCCTGCATAAAAAACTGGGTAGTTATTTGACAAGCATTCAAGCCCAGGGACAATCAGATCTGGATATCGATATCCAGATTCCAATTGCAAGTCATGATGCTGCAACCGTCACCGGTGATTTAACTTTCCACGACAATGAAGTGTTTCTTCCCCATGAGAATTATCGCTTCGAAGCGTTCTCGGGAAACCTGGCATTTACGGAGCATTCAATCAATAGCCGAAACCTTCAGTCCAGGCTGGGTGGATCACCGGTGCAGTTGACTATTGCAACGGAAGGAAATGCGGGTGAGGATATTTTACGTATTACAGGGCAGGGTAATGTGCCTGTTAAAACTTTGTTAACACCTGTGCCGAAGCTTGTTGAGTATATGGATGGTAGTGCTGATGTTGATGTCGATATAGAAGTTTTATTGCATGCTGAAACACCACAAAAACATCTTGGAATTGCGGTTCAGGCCAGTATGGATAAAGCCACATCAAACTTGCCTGCGCCATTTGCAAAAAACAGTGATGAATCGGCAAATCTCGACCTGGCAATTGATGTATTTGCGGATGACCGTCTGGCTATCGAACTTGCGTTTGCAGACAAGGCCAGTCTTGAAGCCAGAGTTGAAAATAGTCGCTGGCAGGTGAGCCTGGATTCTGCCGAGATAAAAGGCACCGGATTTTTTGATGCGGACTTTTCGGTTGATGAACCGGTTCGGCTGGATATTGATTATGTGAATGTGACAGCTCTGGTTCCACAAGACGAAGGTCTGGTTAAACAAAAAATCAAACCGCAGCAAATCCCGCCACTGGATATAAACATTCACATGCTCGACTGGAAACAGTGGCAGTTTAGCGATGTCAGTCTACAAACCCAGCGAACTAAAAAAGGTATGCAGGTAGATCATCTCGAATTGCATGGTCCTTCGATCAGCGTGGTAGGTAAAGGTAGCTGGTTAACCGGTTGGCGAAATACCAATATCAGTTCTTTCGATTTTCTGCTGCGCACAACAGATTTTGGAGAAGCTCTGAAAACAATGGATATTACACAAAGCATTCGTAAAACCGAGGGTGAAGTTGGCGTTAAATGGCAATGGAATGCAGAGCCTTATAACTTCAACTGGGATCTTGTCAGTGGTGAAGCGAACATCAAGTTTGAAGATGGCAGTCTCAGCGAAATTGAGCCAGGCGCAGGACGTTTGCTGGGCATATTCAATTTCGAGACATTGTTATCCCTGGATTTCGGTAGTCAGGTATCCAAGGGCTTTGCATTTGATAGCATGAAGGGCAAGCTCAATTTCAATGCAGGTAATGCCTACACCAATGATTTCACGATTAAAGGTAAGGTGGCTGATATAGGCATGCAGGGGCGTATCGGGTTGAGTGCTGAAGACTATGACCAGGTTATTACGGTTACACCCGGTGTAGGCAGTACCCTTACCCTGATTGGCGCTGTTGCGGGTGGTCCTGTGACGGCGGCGGTCGTACACTTTGTACAAAAGGTGTTTGGTATTAATCGCATGGCGGCATATAAATATTCGGTTAAAGGGCCATGGGAGAAACCGGAAGTTAAGTTACTGGTAAAACCGGAAAAAGAATAGGTTGATGGAATAGGTATGAAATTTATGAATGCTGTTAAATGGGTTATGGCAGTCACGTTGTTGTTA
>JBFHPZ010000048.1:0-10257 GCA_041592495.1 Gammaproteobacteria bacterium
GTTAATTTACCACTCGAAATTTCAAAGTAAGTTATCATTTCGCTTGCTCGCCAAAATATTTCCATGGGCTCTCCGAACATTTACTGGATTACAAGATACATCCATGTATTTTTCCCTTTGGGTAAGCCAGCAAGCGCAGGTCCGATTAGCGCAGCGTAATCGGACGCATGTAAATCTCTCTTTGCGCGCTCGGCGTTCTTCGCGCCTTTGCGTTGCAAGCCCCCTACACATGCTTGTGCGTTTGATAGACCTGAAGTATTTTCTCCATGCTATTCTCCAGTGCCTGAATAACATCCGGATCAAAATGCTTGCCGGATTGTTCGCGCATGAAAGCCATGGCATCGTTAATCGACCAGGCTTCCTTATAGGGTCGTTTCGAGGTCAATGCATCAAATACATCTGCAACGGCAACGATGCGCGCTGACAAGGGAATTGCTTCACCTGCCAACTTATTCGGATAACCACTACCGTCATATTTTTCATGATGACCACTGGCGATTTCTATACCTACACTGAACACACTTAAGCCCAGCATATTCATTTGCGCCTCACATCTGTGTAATACTGATGCGCCTATGACCGGATGTTCTTGCATCAGGCGTCGCTCTTCATCATCCAGCTTGCCCGGTTTAAGCAAGATACGATCTTCCACACCTACCTTACCAATATCGTGCATGGGTGCAAATTGAAAAACACTTCGAATATATGTCGGCGTTATCCTGTTTTTGTATTTGACATTATGACCGAGTTCTTCTGCAAGAATCGCTGAATAAAGACTCATGCGCTCCAGATGATCACCGGTTTCAGGATCACGGCTTTCCGCCAGTGTTGCCAGGCCGGAAATTGCTGAAATCACCAGCCCTTCCATGCCAATGGTTTTATTCATGGCATGGCCTAACTGGTTGCCAATATTTTCCAGCAATTCGGTTAGTTCATTATCATAGGCATGTGGCTTGCTTGTCGCCATCACAAGCACTGAATCTTCTTTTCCAATCATATGCAAAGGCAGGAAAATGACGGACAACAAGTCATTTTGTTTTAATTGCTGCAATAACTTATCTTGCTGATCATTGCGTGCAAGGTCATCAATTCTTACCAGATTCTGGTTTTCTGTTACAGATTCCAACAATGAGCCTTCCGCCATGAAATTCTCATTTTCATTGAAATTAGTGCTTCCATCCAGATACTGTCTTTCGAGAATGTAAGCATCACTGGTTGAATTCATCATAAATAAACCAATCCATTCAATAGAAAATGATCGGCCAAATTCTTGATAAATTATTTTCAGAGCCTCATCCAGATTAGTCGCCTGCTGCATACGATCAGACAATCTGAATAATGCAGCCAGCCTGGATGTCAGGTGATTAAATGCCGTTCTTAGATAACCGATTTCATCTTCAACACCAACAGGGATCTGGTAAGCCATGTTGCCGTTGGCGACGTTACGAAAGCCATACAACGTTGTGTTCAAGGGCTTAATAAATCGATGATAGAACCCATATAAGATCACAAGATTAATAATGACAAAGGCAACAATAGATGCTCGATTAAGATGTGTGATGGCATTCAGCTTGGATTCCATCATGTACTGAAAAGCTCTGGCCAAAAGCGTAGATGACTCAAGCAATTTATTTTCATGTTGTAAGATATATTCTGCTGCAGCCTCTAGTTTTGGTTCGTTCACATTACTTCCCAGAGCGTCCACCAGACCCTGCCGAAAAATATTCCAGTAGTCTGCGGTAATGTCGAGTTGACTTCTGGATTTCCTATCCCAACTACAGTAGATGGTTTCTTCTTGACCGGTCAGTTCGGCAGGTAAATTCCGCTCCTTGAAGGCTTTTATAATTTCATCGTAGTCATGAATCAGGCTGCGTAAATCTTTATTATACAAATCCAGATCACGTTCATAGGTTACATAATCGCGAGGCGCGGACTGTTTATAATTAGAGCTTTGCTTTACCAGGACCTGGCTAATAACCCTGAGCTGCCCAGTAAGATTTAATATGGCGTAGTCATGTTTGCGCAAATCCAGTTGATAAATGGTGGTACCTACCAATATAGAAATCAATATGAGCTGGAGTAGCAGTGCTGCTGCTATATGGATTTTTAACGATTTGTACCAGAGGATTTTCATATTTAAAATATGATCTCGTCATTCCGGCGCAGGCCGGAATCTAGAATGTTAATTTACCACTCGATATTTCAAAGTAAGTTATCATTTCGCTTGCTCGCCAAGATATTTCCATGGTCTCTCCGAATATTTACTGGATTACAAGATACATCCATGTATTTTTCCCTTCGGGTAAGCCAGGTTATTCAAAAATCGCCTGGAGCAATTTTAACAGGCTTTGCCTGGCCCGCAGGGCGAAGGACAGGAGTCCGTAGTAATGACGGGATTCAGAGAGCGATCAAAATCTCCTTAAATACATTTAATCGACCTGCAACAAAACAACTGAAATATTGTCATGGCCTCCGTTATCATTTGCTTTGGTGATTAGCTCTTCGGTGCATTGTTGTATATCAGTATAAGACAACATGACTTCTGCAATTTCTTCATCGCCGAGACAATTTGTGAGTCCATCTGTGCAGAGCATGTAGCGGTCACCTGAATACACTGTCATTAGCTCAACCTTAACCTGTGCGATGGCATCCAGTCCCAGGGCATGGCTGAGTACATGATGATAGGGTGAGAAACGATAATCCTGCTGACTGATAATATTCTGATCCAGCATTTGTTGTGCAACAGTATGATCATGGGTGAGTAATTGCAGAGACTGATAACGCCATCTGTAACAACGCGAGTCACCAAGATAAGCCAGTGCTAGCTGATCATCCTTAACCAGCACAGACACAATGGTGCATGCCATTCTGCTTAATGCCTGGTCCTGTTGCTGCTGGGTTGTAATAATGCGATTGGCATGCTCGATTGCATTGGCCTGCACTTGCTCCATCCAGTGATCGGGAAAGCCACCATCGCTGACAGCCTGGGTAATGGCATCGTGGATATAAGCTTCGATATTATCCACTGCAAGACGGCTGGCGATTTCACCGCCGTTATAACCACCTACACCATCCGCCACCATGGCCAGCGTAATCGGCGCCTGTTCGAATTGGGTAAAACCGATGCTGTCTTCATTATTTTTCCTGACCAGTCCCCTGTCAGTACCGCCATATAATTGAAGTTGTATCATCCCTGGTCTCCTGTTAAGGCATTGCCTTGCGAATAGCTTCAGCCATTTCCTTGCCACTGGCGTAGCGGTCTGATGCTTTTTTCTGCAATGCCTTGTTTACAATGCGGGTTGCACTCGCAGGTAATTCCGGACGAATATCACGAATCGGTTTGTGTTTTTCATGGGTGATTTTATAAGCAAGATTGCCCAGACTATCCGCATCAAAAGGTAATTCACCGCATAATAGCTGATAGAAACTGGCACCCAGCGCGTAGATATCTGCACGACCATCTACATTGCTACCGGTCATTTGCTCAGGCGCCATATATGAAGGGCTACCCATAAAGCTACCGGTTCGGGTTCGCACACTATCGGTAATACGCGCGATACCAAAATCGGTTATCTTGATCTGACCAGTATCCGGGTTGTACATGATGTTACTCGGCTTGATATCGCGGTGTACAATATTCTGACTGTGGGCATACTCAAGAGTTTCGGCCACGACTGCCGCTATGCGATAAACCTCTGAAATATCGAGCAGATTATCTTTATGGGTATACTCACCCAGTGACTTGCCCGGTACATAATCCATGGCAATGAAAGCAAAATCTTTTTCATCACCCACATCATAAACTGTCACAATGTTGTGGTGACTCAGACGACCTGCAGCTTCTGCTTCGCGGAAGAATCGTGACTTGATGGATTTAATTTCTTTTTCAGAGAATTGGGAATAATCCAGAGTCTTGATGGCGACACGACGATTTATTTTCGGATCTCGTCCCAGATAAACAACACCCATGGCGCCTCGACCCAGTTCCTTCTCCAGTTCATAACGACCCAGCACCGGTAATTGCAAATCCATATCGGATAACACGAGGGTTTTTGTGGATTGTGATGGTGACAGCACTTCGGTTTGCGTGCCAGATACACTGGACAGAGATTGCAAACGTTTCTTCACATCCTTGAAATCATTATTGCGCATATTAATTTCGCCGTACAAACGCAATGCCTTGTCATATTGACGACGACGTTCAAACCCCAGACCGATATCGTAAAGCATTTCAAGCACATCATCGGTTGGTTTGCATTTAAGCAAGTTGATCATGGCCTTATCATGATCGCCCTGTTCGAACTGATAACTACCCAGATTTTTGAAGGCTTCATGAGCCTGTAAACGCAAATGATCAAGACGCGCTTCCGACACATGCCTGAAGTGCAAAACAATATGTCCAAAAATCAGATAAAGGTAAACCGGGATCATCGGTATCCATACTGATTGCGTTAACAGCATGCCGTACTGTGCAACCATGCCTAGTATCACCATCAGGACACTTAGCAATATCGCAGTATATTTTTGTAATCGTGGCAACAAAACGAAACTGTATGCGAGAACGATTAGCAGCAATACCAGTGCTAACCAGTGCAACCAGGTGGGTGTATAAAAAAGACTGTCTGCATACAGATTACTGACTGCATTTGCCAGATGCACCATATCGGTTTCATTCTGGCCAATGATCATAATTTTATTCTTGAAGCTGCGGCTGTCTGCCTCCATTGCTCTTGCAAAATCCAGTTCGGTAATAGTTGCATTGCGTCCTGCTGTGGATGAGAAATAACCGTATATACGCGCACTTGCATCGGTATGAATATTTTGTGTCGCCAGCTGCACCGACCCGGATGCCTGCCAATTGATTTGGGAGTTCTTATGTAATAACTGGTAAAGCCGCAGCGCCAGATCCGGCACCATATTATTGCTGGCATCATCAAACCAGATCAGGGGCAAAGGTAATCGCCCGGTTGCACTGAATGGCAATCGTTCAAAGGGGTAGCTACCAGGTTCATTTGCCAGATTGATTTGATAACGGGGTGGTTGAAAAATAGATGGCAACCATTTCTGTAAACCTTCAGCTGCGACAAGAGGTTTAATTGTGGGTGAGCCAAAGAAACCTGTCTCGCCGTTGGCAGAAGCTATACCCACCTGGACGCCATAATTTTCCAGAGTCCAGGCCAGCTTGGTCAGCTCACCTTTGGTCAGGCTCCACTGCCCCTGGGCATTGTCATTTTCGGATTCAGAGGATTCATAGTCCAGCATGGGCAAGGGATTGATTAATAATGTAGTGACTGCCGCATCGGACTGGTGCAACTTTTTGAGAAACAGGCGTAACGCCTTTATACCATCCGGGCTGTTCAAACTGGATTCCGGGAGTTGCACTATGCGGATTGGATTATCGGATTCCGGTTTGGGCAATATGGAACTTGCCAGGCTAAACATATAGCCATCCAGCATGGAAACCCAGGCAAATCGCGGGCTTATCAGGGCTAAGAGTAAGCCTGCCAGTAAAGCCAGACCTGCTAATGATTTAAATAGATTCGAACTTCGTGATTTATACATAATTATTGTAGGTCGTCTGAACCAATATCATCTCAGACAATTGTATTATTGTTGTTGTCGTTATTTTGGTTAATCTGGAATTTTTATTGTAGCTGCTCACGGCCCAAATATCAGGAATCATCAACCAGCCTGAAAAATGTTTGGCTGTTTTCTGTCGTTATCCGGGCCAGTTGTTGCACATCCTGTTGGCGTAAATGGGCTACAGATTCACAGATATGAGGCAGAAACATGGGCTCGTTGCGCCTTTCTTTTGGCCTGGGCTTTAAATCTCTCGGTAGTAAATAAGGCGCATCGGTTTCAAGCATCAGACGATTATCCGGAATATGCTTAACCGCCTGCTGCAAATCTTCTCCCCTACGTTCATCACAGACCCAGCCGGTAATTCCGATATGCATATCCAGATCGATATAGGATAGTACCTGCTCAGTATTACCGGTAAAACAGTGAGCCACAGCCCCGGCTAATTGCGGGCGCCAGTGTTGCATAATCTTCAAAAAATATTCATGGGCATCACGCTGATGCAGGAATACCGGTAGTTGTAATCCCGATGCCAGTTCCAGTTGCGCTTCGAACCATTTTTTCTGTACATCCCTGGGTGAATAGTCGCGATTAAAATCCAGGCCACATTCACCGATAGCAACAACTTTTTTATCCTGTGCCAGTTGCTCCAGTATGGCCAGGGTTTTGTCATTGCAATCACTGGCATGATGTGGATGAACACCGGCGGTAGCATAAAGTGCGTGTGGAAATTGCAGCGCCAGTTCCCGTGCGGCCTGTGAATGTTCGATGTCAGTACCAGTTACGATTAAGGTGGTGACACCGACACTAGCAGCGCGGGCAATGACATCACCCACATCATGACTAAATGCACTGCCGGTGAGATTAACACCGATATCAATCAGTTCATTCACACCACATTCCAGTATCGCTGCTTGGCTTTATGCAGCTTGGCATAACCTTCGAGTAACTTCTGATGTGTGTTGAACCCTTCAAGACTTAAACCAGGACTATGCAAACCATGAAATTTATTTCGAGCTTCTATAATATCAATGCCGGTTCTGACATTATCCTCACCATACATCAGTGACAGGCTTTTATCGTAATGATGATAATCACGTTCATCATCGAGTTTGATTTCCAGTAAAGCCTGCAAACACCGATAATGACGAATGCGTTCATCATCCACCTGATCCATACTCAAACACCAGTCAATCCATTCCAGTGCCTGTTCAAAATCCTGCAGGGCAAGACACAACATGGCCTTGAGTTCGCCAATACGCAGGCTGGCCCAGACACTGCCGGCATCCGGCGCGACTCCAATAAACTCTGCCACGCGTTGCATATCATTGTAACCGCCTTCATCGAGACGTTTGAGGATCGACTTCCATTGTTTCTTATTGAGGTTTTTTAAACTCAAGATATCTTCACGGAACAAGGCACCTTCATTGTTATTACTCCATTCCAGATCATCCACGGGATAAATATCCGACATGCCGGGTACGATGATGCGACAGGCATAGACATCAAGATGCTCATAATCCGAAATATAAATATCGTGCCCCATATCGTGAATGATGCCACTCAGGTAATCAAATTCATTACGGGTGGTTTCATCATGATCCCAGTCAACAAATTCAAAGTCCGGTTCGTGTTTGAAAAAGTCATAGGCAATGAGACCGCTGGAATCTATGAAGTGGGTTTCCAGATTATGATGATCCGCTACCGCATCGAGATCGAATGTCGGTGGCTGGAAACCATCGAGCTGGTCAAGACCACGCCCCTGCAATAATTCGGTAACCGTTCGTTCAAGTGCCACTTCAAAACAGGGATGGGCACCGAAGGAAGCGAATACTGAACCATTCGCCGGATTAATCAGGGTGACACTCATTACCGGAAATTTACCACCCATGGATGCATCCGCAACACGCAAATGATATCCATGATTCTGCAATTCATTGATTGCTTCGCGAATTTTCGGGAAACGATCAATCACTGCATCCGGCACTTCCGGTAAACATAAACCTTCGGCAATGATTTTATTTTTGGCGTAGCGTTCAAATACTTCCGACAAGCCCTGCACTCGCGCTTCATGCATGGTATTGCCGGCAGACATGCCATTGCTCACATACAGATTGCCGATGATGTTCACCGGAAACCAGATGGTTTCACCATCACGCTGGCGCACATAGGGTACTGCGCAAATACCACGTTCCCCTGTTCCTGAATTGGTATCGAACAATTGCTGCGGCTTTAATATTTGTTCCGGGTCGTAATAAGCCCAGAGTTTTTCATCAAGCAAACCGTCAGGCATGTCATCGCCCTGTATTTCAAACCAGCGCTCATCGGGATAATGGACAAAATCACCTGCGGCGAATTGCTGGCCCAGATAAAAATCGGCAAAGAAATAATTGCAGCTCAAACGTTCAAAATATTCACCCAGGGCACTGGCCAAACCCGCCTTGCGGCTGGCACCCTTGCCATTGGTAAACATCAGACCACATTCCTTGTCACGAATATGTACTGAATACACATTGGGAACCGGATTTAGCCAGGATGCTTCTTCCACCTCAATACCCAGTCGCGTCAGTTTTTCCAGCATGATATTAATGGAGGATTCAAGATCTCGATCCTTACCCTTGATAAATGTTTTGTCTGCCATAGCGTTTACCTGAAATGGGGAGGCGTAATCATACACAAACCCGCGACAAAACATTACACTTGCGCCATGAAAAACTGCATTAGTATCAGCACCAATACACCGGAATTAGAGGAAAAGGCCCAACAACTGGCCTCGCGACTGGCTTTGGCCTATGTACCACGATCTTCTGTCAATACAGAGCTGGTGCTGGAGTTAACACCACAGCATCTACAACTGCTGGACCTGGGTATGCAGGCTGAAATCCACGTTGATTTCACTACCGGTGCACTGGCTCATCGCAAAAAATACGGTGGTGGGCGCGGTCAAACCATTGCCAAAGCCATAGGCATGAAGAAGGGACATATTCCCAATCTGCTGGATGCTACCGCGGGTTTGGCGAAAGATGCATTTGTATTTGCCTGCCTGGGTTGTCCGGTCACCCTTATTGAGCGTTCCCCGGTTGTTGCCGCACTGGTAGATGATGCTATCGAGCGTGCCCGGGAAGATGAAGAATTCAGTCGTTTTATTGAAACCGGATTCAGGTTAATTAATACCGATGCAATGCATTATATGAACAGCCTGAAAGATGATGAACGACCTGATGTGGTGTATCTCGATCCCATGTACCCGGAACGTAAAAAAAGCGCCCTGGTAAAAAAGAACATGCAAATATTACAAAAGTTATTGGGCAAGGATGAGGATTCAGAACAACTACTGATAACTGCTTTGAGCTGTGCCAGAAAACGGGTAGTAGTTAAACGTCCTAAGGGGGCGGAAACAATACCGGGCAGAAAACCTACCCTGTCCTATGAAAGCAAGAATACACGATACGATGTATATGTGATAACGCAGAGTAGCAGTTAGTTCATGGAGGAAAACAAAGTGTTCAAATCACTTTAGTTTGTGCATGTTTGTGATTGCCATCGTTTGAATGGTTGAAAGCTCTGGCTTGCCATAATAATAGCCCTGAGCCCAGTTGATACCGATGTCTTTCAGTATGGCTTCAGTTTGTTCATCTTCGACAAATTCGGCAAGGGTTATGATATCAAGCGCGTTTGCCGTATCCTGTATTCCCTGAATAATAGCTCGCACTTTCGGTTCATGTACACGCCTGATGAGCGCACCGTCTATTTTCAAAAAACTGACAGGAAGATCGGCCAGGTACTGGTAAGAGGAATATCCGCTACCGAAGTCATCCAGGGCAAGTCGCAAACCAAAATCAATGAATGGCATTAACAATTCTTTTGCTGTGGCAATATCGTCGAGTAATTCACGTTCAGTGATTTCAATAACCATTGGTTTAACAGGACCAATTTTCTCCGAACAACTGCAACAGCTTCTCAATGCTTCTGCTAGTAACTTGTCTACCAGTTCACGATGTCGCAGTAAATCTGTAGATACATTAACAAAGTGACTCAATCGATTGGTGCCGGTTTCCAGACCCAGCACACAAAGACTAAAAGCTTGCATAATAATGGACTCATCGATGCGATGTAACATCTGCAACTGATGCGCCGCACCAATAAAATTTGCGGCTGGAATAATGATGCCATCTTCAGTCACCAGACGCGCCAGTGTTTCCTCTGCAACCACATTACCGGTGCGCAAATCCACAATAGGCTGAAATGCCGGAACAATTCGACCTTCGCTTAATGCGACATCAAGGGTGTTACACAGGCTATGGACATCTTCCTGTACAGAGTGTGCGCTGATACTACGATCCCGACCGCTTCGTTTGGCCTGATAAAGAGCTGCATCGGCAGCTGCTATGAGTTTATCGATACTGGTACCATCAAGTGGATAACTGGCCACACCAAAACTGGCTGTTATGTTGATTTCAGCAGCGGCGATATTAACAGATGTTGATTTAATTCCGTGTCGCATGCGTTCCGCAATATGCATGGCCTCATCACGGCTGGTGCCGGGTAAAACACAAATAAATTCTTCACCACCCCAACGGGCAAGATAATCTTCTTCCCGTAAAGCGGTAGCAGCTGACAAAGCAATGCTTTTTAACACCAGATCACCCTGTTTGTGTCCAAGACGATCATTAATCA
>JBFHPZ010000049.1:0-10205 GCA_041592495.1 Gammaproteobacteria bacterium
GCTATCATTTGATGCTGTTCAAGCCTAAACGCAGCCTGAAAGCAGGAGATACCAGTAATTTTATTATTAAACTGAAAAGTGGAACACAATTTACTATCACTGCCAAAGTTAAAAAAGCCAGTGGCATGATGATGCATAACCACGACCAGCATTAAGCAATTGTGAGTCGCTATTCCCTTTTTATAAGGGGAATAGCGCCACCAACTTTTTCAGCGTCCAACCCTGGCCTATTGATGTCGCGCAACAATCGAGGCTAACTCAACAGCCACCGTATTCTAATTCAACAACTTGCTTTTATGCAGAATACCGCAACACACTGCTTCCAGTTCTGCACAGGGATTTTCCAGTTCATCATAGTTTTTCTGTTTTACCAGGGAGTTAACACGTGCTGCAATTTCAGTAATTTCAGGATACCCCAATGCGCCGCCCATACCTTTAAGATCATGGGATTTTGCCTGCAGTTCGTCCCAGTTTTTCCCGGCACAGGCAGTGCTAATCTCATCCAGTATTTGCGGCAGTCTATGTAAGAAACGATCGACTATTGCTTTGTATTGTGGGCTATTCAGCATTGCGTCTTGTAATTCCCGACTATTGTCAGCATTGTTCACTGCCGTATTTTCGGCAAGATAACGATTGAGTACTCGATAAAACTTTTGTGGGTCAACAGGCTTCGCCAGGTAGGCATCAGCACCCGCGGCTTCACATTGTTCCCGATCAGATAACATGGAGTTGGCTGTCAGCGAAACAATTGGATGCCTGTAGCCTTTGGTGCGTAACTGACGAATAGCTTCCAGTCCATCCATGACGGGCATTTGCATATCCATCAGTATCAGGTCGAACTCCTGTGCCTGTGCCATTTCAATCGCTTGCATGCCATTATTAGCGACAGTGAGTTGTGCACCGGTTTTTCGAATATACATCGATACCAGTTGCTGAATATCCGGATTATCTTCAACCAGCAATATGCTACCGGCCAGGGGCTTTATATCTGCCTGACTGTATTTATCAGTGCAGGAAAAACTCACCTGCTCAAGACTATTAATAAGCTTAGACTGATCCGTGTCCTGGTTAGTGATAGTCAGGATGAACCGGCTGCCTTCTCCCTTACTGCTTTCACATGTCAATTGGCCATCAAGCGCTTTGGCAAGTTTGTCTGAGATCGAAAGGCCTAATCCGGTACCACCAAACCTTCGCGTGATGGTTGAATCCGCCTGACTGAATGGAGCGAACACACGCGTCTTCTCTTCCGGCGTCATACCAATACCTGTATCCGATACAATAAATTCAATTTGCCGGGAATTTTTATCACAACCCACTTCAATTTCAATACGGCCTTCATCGGTAAACTTGATAGCATTGCTGCACAGATTAACCAGAATCTGTTTTAAACACATAGAATCCGTAACAATTTGTTCGGGTAAGGGAAAATGGTATGTAATGTTGAATTCCAGTCCCTTGTCTCTTGCTTTCATACCCATCAGTAATTCAATTTCTTCTAACAACAAAAATATGGAAGTGTTGGTTAGTTCGATTTCAAGCTGCTCTGCTTCGATTTTTGACAAATCCAGGATATCGTTAATGACCTGTTGCAGATATCTGCCATTACGGACTATCGTAGATATTATTTTTTTACGTTCCTGTTCATTGTAATTATCCGTTATCAGCGACTCTGAAAAACCGATAACGGCCGCAAGCGGGCTGCGTATTTCATGGCTCATGTTAGACAGAAAATTGCTCTTGGCCTGGCTGGCGGCATCGGCCTGATCTTTGGCTAACTTAAGTTCATGTGTGCGTTCTTCAACACGTGCCTCCAGGGTTGCATTAAGCTTTTTCAGTTTCTCTTCGGCCTGCTTGCGTTGGGTAATATCACGGTCTATGCCTCGATAGCCACAGAACTCGTCGTTTTTATCAAAGACAGGCACACCGTTAGTTTCCAGAAAAACAATTTGTCCATCCTTGTGCCTGCAACTATTTTCAAGTCCTGAAAATGGTTTTTTCTCACGGCCAATTTTCTCAAAAAGAATGCCGACGCGAACCTTTTCTTCAGGCAACATAAAATCGAAGGGTGTCTTACCAATCACTTCTTCTGGTTCGTAACCAAGCAGGTCTTTGAGCTTCGGGCTGGCATAGGTGTAAACACCATTCACATCCACTTCCCATATCCAGTCGCTGGATGATTCAACCAGAGACTGGAATTTCTGCTCCACTTGCTTGCGCGAATCAAGCATGGTGTTGAAAGCATCGGCCATTTTATTAAAGCTGTCGCCTATCTGACTGAGTTCATCGTGCGAGTCGAGCTTGATACGCTGACTCAAGTCACCATTGGCGAAGTTATGCGCGGCTCGTACCAGCGATTGAATACTGCCTGCAATGGCATAGTAAATACTGAACTTGATATAACCCACAATCAAAAACAGCACCAGCGCGATAGCAATTGTCAGGGATAGCGTCCTTTCCGCACGGTCAATACGAGTCTCGATGAGGTTTCTGGCTATTGGCAGCAAGGCCTGGTGTAGTTCCGAGTAACCGTTATTGATTTCTTCCGTGGCTAAATCCATAAAAACGTCTGGAGATGTTTTTAATTGGCCCGTAAGAATGTCTGATTCCACCAGGTCAGTAATTCTTCGCGATGCGCTAACAATATCAGCATAGGCCACCTGTATGGATTGCTGTAACAATGGATTGCTGTGGATCGCCTTGTCGAGACTAAGTTTTAGCTGATTAAGCGCATTTTCAAATTGCCCCCGCATGACGTTGAATTGAGCCTTCCGGATCTCGGTGAGTTGCTTCTCGGCCAGTACACTGGTGCCATAAGCACGTAACTGACCAAGATGTTCCAGCACATGAGGTAATCTGAAAACGATTGAATTGATCAGATAGTAAGAAGCCACCTCCTGATCCAGGGTCAAGTTATATTCATCAGCGACAAGCGTCACGAATAACTGGGCCTGCTCAATCAGCTGCGTATGCGCATCGAAGCTTTCTGCTGATGTCCAGTTGAGTCCCTGTTTAAGCAGTCGCTCCCAGCCAGCCTTGATGTGCTGGTAGTTTTCAGTTGCGATCAGACTGGGCGGCAGCATCTCCTCCATCACCTGGAACGATATGATCACCTGACTTTCCACTGAAACCAGTCTGTCCCGCATATTCGCATTGCCGCCAAGCAATGCGGCCGATAATCCACGGTGCTGCTGAAGGTACTGAATGCTTCTGGAAATCGGCTCAATAAGTGGCAAACCTTGCAGCTCCCTCTGGGAGGGACGGATAACCTGGCCCAGGCTGACAAACAGGCTGTACGAAACCACTGCAATTGCGACGAATGATCCCAGCCACAACAGCGTAAATTTCCGGGTAAAGCTAATACGATTTAGCAGAGCGATGAAGGGGGAAAAAATTCGCTGCATTTTATAACCTGCTCCCTAACTATTTAAGCTGACATTAACCAGTTGCCCTGACCCATTAAATTCTTTATGCATGTCAATTATAAAAAGCCCACGCTAATCATTTGTTCGTACTCAATTCACAAGTGACATTGATAAAAAGGAAGCCGGCGAATCCAGATACATTTTTAAAAGAATGCAATTGATCCTTTGAAATTTGTAAAGCTCGCCTTTAGAGAAAATGCATATCGAAAATTCTTGCATAGACGCTACTACTTATATCTTGCACAGGCATTTGATGAACCCAACCGAATCCATACTCATGCCAATATAATGACACCCCATAGAACATCAATACATTTACTTATTCTAATATAGAAATCTTTATTTTTAGTTACACCTTAATTAGATTAATGTCACTATTTTGTCAAAATAAACTCTGTAGCCTGCAAACACATTTTTTTCCACCTCATAATCACGCGACATATTTAACTGTTATCGAATATATCATTGCTCAATACAGTAAAACCTGGACGGCAATACTGGCTATATTTCACTTTACAATTCTTTCCATTGCACAATAAGCACTTACAGTCTGACTTCATTACTCTTCTCATTCATCAATATCCGAATTCACAAAATCAATATCACTGCTTCACATCATGCTACCTAAAGATAAACACTGGAATACTCTCTTTTTGCAAACAAAATATCTGACTAAACCTGTCATCCGCATCGCACCCTGTATTTTATTAATCCATTTTTTCGATAATAGATATCGATAAAACCTTATGTCATAAATTGATAAATGTCTTTTTTTATATGTTGTTACAATGCATTTATAAATTTGTTATCAAACGTTTAACAATTTCATTAACAACAAAGTCGATTAGCATCCCAATCACCTATTGTTTGTTGATTCAAATCAAAGCTCACAATTAACACCTCTATAGAATTCACGCCTTTTTACGTCACAAATAATCTTAAATGCAAAACAGGTTGGCATAAGTTCATACCCTGATGTAAGACATGCAAACCGGAGCAACAACGAACACTATCGAGGCACATCACTAACTGCAGTCGTCAGTAATAAATTGCAGACGAACTGATATCGATCACAAAGAAGAGTTTGAGATTTTCTGAATTTATGTTGTTTAACCAGCGAAATCCTATTTTCAAATTAGGCAAGGCATTAGCCGCATTTTTTTTATTCTTTCTAATCAGTATTGCACAAGCAAAAACAGCTGATGAAACTTATCCGCAATTGCAGGCGTTTTTTCCTGATGCTAACCATTTCACTGATTTCACAGGCACGCCACCAGCTGCCGAGATATATAAAAATGACACACTCATTGGTTATGCGTTTATTACAGATGACGTGGTTCGTATTCCCGCCTATTCAGGCAAACCGGTCAATCTGCTTGTTGGCGTAAATACGGAAGGCGTTATAAAAGGCGCTATTGTTCTCGAACACCATGAACCCATACTACTGGTGGGCATACCCGAACAAAAGTTATTTGATTTTGCAGCTCAGTATGTAAACAAATACGTTGGAGATCGCATACGTGTTGGCGCAGGTAATCAGGATGGTTACATCAATATCGATGCAATTAGTGGCGCCACTGTCACAGCAATGGTTGTTAACCAGAGCATTATGCGCAGCGCCCGCAAAATTGCCGCTACTCGCGGCATCATTGATCCTCAAGCACAACAACAATCCCAACCTGGTCGTATTCGTAAAGATGTATTTATCAAGGCAGACTGGAAAACATTAAGCGAAGAACAAAGCATACGTCGCCTGTATCTCGATTTCGCCACAATTGACAATGCATTTATGGGCACAGCCGGCGAAGGCAAGGGGCCACAACCGGAAGATGATTGCGATACCCAGAATGCCGATGACGAATGCAATACGTTCATTGATCTTTATTACACCTATCTCAATGCACCCACCATTGGACGCAATCTACTGGGCGATTTTCAGTACGACTGGCTTATGGGTGAAATAAAGCCCGGCGATCATGCCATTGCGGTGTTAGCAAATGGCGTGTATTCCTTCAAAGGTTCAGGTTATGTTCGCGGCGGAATTTTTGATCGCATTCAGGTTGTTCAGGGTGAAAGAACCATTACATTCCGTGATCTTGACCATCATCGTCTGAGTGATGTCTTCACCGACGGCACGCCGGATTTCAAAGAGATGGCGATTTTTATTATTCGTGAATCAACCGAATTCGATCCGGGTCGTGACTGGCAACTTGAGTTACTGGTATCACGCGCAACCGGACCGCTGGATCGTGTATTTACCAGCTTCGGTGGCGATTATCATTTAAGCGACACCTATGTGGAACGCCCCGCTCCCCTGCCAGATGTTAGTGATGTAGATGCACCACTGTGGGTATCTATCTGGAAAAACAAAAGCTTCCAGATTTCGATATTGTGTATTGCGCTTGGCATTTTAACCCTGATTTTATTTCTCCAGGATTTGCTGGTACGTAATGCACGGTTGTTCTGGGTTGTTAGAAATGGCTTCCTGTTGTTTACCGTTTTATTCATTGGCTGGTATTCGCTGGCGCAACTATCCATCGTCAACGTCATCACCTTCACCGATGCGGTGTTCCATGGATTCGGCTGGGAAACCTTCCTTAATGAACCCCTGATTTTTATTCTCTGGTCATTCGTTGCCCTCACCTTGTTGTTATGGGGTCGCGGCGTCTATTGCGGATGGCTTTGTCCGTTTGGAGCATTGCAGGAATTACTCAACAAGGCCGCAAGATATTTTAATGTCAAACAGTTCGATTTCCCTTACCTGGTTCATGAACGACTCTGGGCCATCAAGTACATCATCCTGGTTGTTCTGTTCGGCATTTCCCTGCAGTCCATTGGAGAAGCTGAACGTTTTGCAGAAGTAGAACCGTTCAAGACAACCATCATGCTCAAGTTTCAACGGGAATGGGGCTTTGCTCTTTACGCTGCGGTATTGCTGTTGATTTCCCTGTTCAATCGAAAATTTTATTGCAAATACATTTGCCCGCTGGGTGCAGCCCTTGCCGTTCCTGCTCGGTTACGTTTATTCGACTGGTGGTTAAGACGACGTAAGGAATGCGGCAAGCAATGCCAGCTGTGTGCAGTCGAGTGTGAAGTACAGGCAATACATTCAACCGGCGAGATCAATGCCAATGAATGTCATTTCTGTCTCGATTGCCAGGCCACTTACTGGAATGATCACAAGTGCCCGCCGCTGGTGACCAAACGTAAAAAACGTGAATCGATTTCAGTCGCAGTTAAAAGACATCATGAAATACATCATGAAATACATCCCAAATAAACAATTACCTCGGGCAACCGCCGGTAGCCAACCCAACTTGATGGAGGACATCTATGAGCAGCGATAACGATAACGGTAAATTTACACGCCGTACTTTTCTTGGGGCATCTGTTTTATCAGGTGTCGCGGGAGCCGGCTTTGCAACCGGCATGCTTCCAGGTACTTCGCTGGCCTCATCCAAGCACAAGGATAATCCGACTCATGTAGCCCCCGGTGAACTCGACGAGTATTACGGTTTCTGGAGCGGTGGTCAGTCCGGTGAAGTACGTGTGCTCGGTGTGCCTTCCATGCGTGAGCTCATGCGCATTCCGGTCTTCAATATCGATTGCGCAACCGGCTGGGGCATTACCAATGAAAGCAAACGTATTCTCGGTGAAGACGGCGTGCGTTATCGCACCGGCGACACACATCATCCTCACATGAGCATGACCGATGGTCGCTACGATGGCAAATACCTGTTCATCAACGACAAGGCTAACAGTCGAGTGGCTCGCATTCGCTGCGACATTATGCAAACCGACAAAATTATTACGTTACCGAATGTTTCCGCAACCCATGGCCTGCGCGTGCAAAAAGTGCCGCACACCAAATATGTATTCTGCAATGGCGAGTTTCGCGTTCCCCATCCCAACGATGGCCGTGATCTCAATGACGTAACCAAATACCACACCCTGTTTAGTGCAGTGGATGCGGAAACCATGGAAGTTGCATGGCAGGTACTGGTGGACGGCAATCTGGATAACACCGACGCCGACTACGATGGCAAGTATGCCTGCTCCACCTGCTATAACTCCGAGGAAGGCGTGACCCTCGCGGAAAGCATGCGTAATGAACGTGACTGGGCTGTGGTATTCAATGTCCCGCGCATCGAAGCAGCTATCAAGGCTGGCAAGTTCACCACCATTGGCACTTCCAAAGTACCGGTGGTGGATGGTCGTCACGGTTCGGATCTAACCCTGTATGTACCTGTACCAAAAAGTCCTCACGGTTTAAACACCACACCGGATGGCAAATACTTTGTAGCCAATGGCAAACTGTCGCCCACGGTCACCATCATTTCCATCAAAAAACTCGACGACTGGTTTGCCGGCAAACTTAAAGATCCGCGCGATACCGTAGTGGGCGAACCGGAACTGGGCCTGGGGCCATTGCATACCGCATTCGATGGTCGCGGCAATGCCTATACCACCCTGTTCATCGACAGCCAGATGGTGAAGTGGAATATCGAAGATGCCATCAAGTCCTATGACGGCAAAAAAGTAAATTACATTCGACAGAAACTGGATGTGCAATACCAGCCCGGACATAACCACACCAGCATGGGTGAAACCCGTGACGCTGACGGCAAGTGGCTGGTGGCCCTGTGTAAATTCTCCAAGGACCGTTTCCTGCCCACCGGTATTCTGCGCCCCGAAAACGATCAGCTCATCGATATTTCCGGTGACGAAATGAAACTGGTGCACGACGGCCCAACATTTGCCGAGCCCCATGATTGCATCATCGTTCATCGCAGCCGTATACACACCAAACGCATCTGGGACCGCAAGGATCCATTGATGGCAGAGACTGTTGCCATGGCTAAACGCGATGGCGTTATTCTGGAACGTGACAACAAGGTTATTCGTGACGGCAAGAAAGTTCGTGTTTACATGACAGCCATTGCGCCTACCTATGGCATGGAAAGTTTCACGGTAAAACAGGGCGATGAAGTGACGCTGGTGGTGACCAATCTGGACATGATTGAAGATCTGGCCCACGGCTTCGTGCTGGTCAATCACGGTGTCAGTTTTGGTATCGGCCCGCAGCAAACCCAGTCGGTTACTTTTATTGCCGACAAGCCCGGTGTGCACTGGTATTACTGTTCGTTCTTCTGTCATGCACTGCACATGGAAATGCGCGGACGCATGCTGGTTGAAGCAAAATAAATATTGCAGGCCCGGCGTTAACGCCGGGCCGAATCAACCGACATGAAGCAACACATTCTAGTCGTCATCAAAAATCCTGTGCGCCGGTTTTGCTCGCTCACAATTTTTATGTGTGTCCTGTGGTTGCATCCGGCCCTGGCGGTATTGCATGTGGTTACGCCAAACGGCCCATCACTGCAACACGTCATTGCGCAAGCTGCACCCGGTGATGTTATCGACATCAGCGCCGGTAACTATGCGGGTAACTTCATCGTTGACAAGCCATTAACATTGCAGGGACAACAAGACACAGTACTGGATGGTGAAGGCAGCGGCGATGTCATTCGAGTGCGCTCAGAAGATGTCACCATCCGTGACCTCACGATTAAAAATGCCGGGCGCAATTTAACCGAGATGAATGCCGGTGTTTTTGTTGAAAGAAACGCTACACGATTTCAGCTGGAAAATAATCGCATCGACACCGCAGGTTTTGGTGTGTGGCTGGATGCCTGCAAGGACGCCCACATCATTGGCAATAAAGTGAACGGCCACGAAGACGTGCGTTCGCAGGATCGCGGTAACGGTATACATTTATATGCAGTGAGTGGTGCACAGGTGATTGGCAACGAAATATGGCATGCCCGTGATGGCATCTATATCGACACCAGCAATGATAATGTGCTGCGCGACAACACCATTCATGATTTGCGTTACGGCATTCATTATATGTATTCCCATCACAATCGGGTGGAAGGCAATCGTACCTACCGTACGCGCACAGGCTACGCCTTGATGCAGTCACGTCATCTGGAAGTGTTCAACAACTATTCACATGAAGATCAGAACTATGGAATTTTACTGAACTTCATTACCTACAGCGTGATTGCCGGCAATGTTGTCGACAATGCACGCATGGGTACCAGCCCCGGCGGTGGTGGCGATATCGGTGGCGCCGAAGGCAAGGCACTGTTTGTTTACAACTCCCTGTTCAATGAAGTGCACGACAATATTTTTACGCGCAGTGATATCGGCATACACCTCACGGCCGGTTCCGAAGATAATTTTGTGTGGAACAACGGGTTCATTAATAACCATGTGCAAGTGAAGTATGTCGCCACACGTGAGCAGGAATGGTCACGGGATGGTCGCGGCAACTTCTGGAGTGATTATCTTGGATGGGATCGTAATGCAGATGGCGTTGGTGACCGCGCCTATGAACCCAACGATGCCGTCGACAAATTACTCTGGCGTTATCCCACAGCGCGCATCCTGATGAATAGCCCGGCAGTGGAAATACTGCATTGGGTTCAGCAATATTTTCCGGTGATGCGACCCCAGGGGGTAAAGGACAGCGCCCCGCTGATGCAACCACCCAAAACCGCGAGTGATCCCACATGAATACGCCCATTGTCGAGTTCGATACCGTAAGCAAACGTTACGGTGCCTTGCAGGCGCTGAATGAACTTTCCCTGACTGTAGGCGATGGCGAGATGCTGGGTTTGCTTGGTCATAACGGCGCAGGTAAAAGCACCAGCATGAAATTATTGCTGGGGCTGATTACGCCAACGAAGGGCAATGTCAGGGTATTTGGTAAATCAC
>JBFHPZ010000050.1:0-10139 GCA_041592495.1 Gammaproteobacteria bacterium
CGACAACGCTTGCAGCAATTGTATTTGAAACAAAGCAAGGCCCTGACTGAGGCATCAGTAAAATGAATCCTGTCTGTATCAAGACGCCTTTCGGTTATGTCCGGGTGACTTGTTCAGATAAGGCGATCCAGTCTGTAGTATTTGGCCATTGTACAAAAGAGAGTGAACTAAAAAATCTGTCCGGTATTGCCAGACAGGCCTTCCTGCAAATCAAAGCCTATTGTGATAATGCCTCACTGGAATTCAATCTTCCCCTGCAGGCGGAAGGTACTCCATTTCAGCAACGGGTGTGGCGGGAATTGATACGCATTCCACCAGGTAAAGTAAAAACCTATGGCGACATCGCCACTCTATTGAAAACATCACCAAGGGCGGTGGGTAATGCCTGTCGCCGAAATCCCATTGCACTGGTCGTGCCCTGTCATCGCGTGGTGTCACGCCAGGGTATAGGGGGATACTCCGGAGAAACCAGTGGCCAGGAAATCCGTCGCAAGCAGCATTTGCTCAGGCATGAAGGGCTTGAAATCGCCTGAAATAACCCCCACCTTTTGGAATATTTTGTTATTGGGAGTGAAAAATGGCTGTTGAAGCATTCAAAGAAACGCTGGAGTTCCAGGCTGAAGTAAAACAAATCCTGAAATTAATGATTCATTCCTTGTATTCAAACAAGGAAATCTTCCTACGTGAACTTGTTTCCAATGCATCCGATGCCTGCGACAAATTACGCTTTGAGGCACTGAGCAAGGATGACCTGTTTGAGGGCGATAGCGAACTCAAGATTCGCATTGCCTTTGACAAGGACAAGAAAACCATCACCATTACCGACAATGGTATTGGTATGTCCCGTGATGAGCTGGTGGAAAATATCGGCACCATCGCCAGTTCCGGCACCAAACGTTTTATCGAAGCCCTTAGCGGCGATCAGGCCAAGGATATGCAACTGATTGGCCAGTTTGGTGTGGGTTTCTATTCAACATTCATTATTGCCGACAAGGTAACCATCCATACACGCCGTGCCGGGCTGGCTGCCGATCAGGCGGTGCGCTGGGAGTCCGATGGTGAAGGCAGCTTTACCCTGGAAACCGTCGAGCGAGAAAAACGCGGAACAGAAATAACATTACATATTCGTGATGGCGAAGAAGAATTTCTCGACGGCTGGCGTTTACGCAATATCGTCCATAAATATTCCGATCACATCTCCCTGCCTATCGTCATGCAAAAGGAACATTACGGCGAAGATAAGGATAAAAAAGAACCGGAAGATGAAACCGTTAATAAGGCATCTGCCCTGTGGGTGCGCCCCAAGAAAGATATCACTGACGAAGAGTACAAGGAATTTTACAAGCATGTGGCCCATGATTTTGAAGAGCCTGCGGTGTGGTCGCACAATCGCGTAGAAGGCACCAATTCCTATACTTCATTATTGTACATCCCTAAAAATGCACCCTTTGATTTATACGATCGCAATCATAAGCACGGTATCAAACTATATGTGAAGCGCGTATTCATCATGGATGAAACAGAACATTTGATGCCGAATTATTTACGCTTCGTGCGTGGCATAGTGGATTCCGATGATTTGCCTTTAAACGTGTCCCGCGAAATTTTGCAACACAACCGCATTATCGACAAAATTCGTGGCGCATCGGTGAAAAAGATTCTGGGTTTACTGGAATCCATGGCGGCGAATGAAAAAGAAAAATATGCCGATTTCTGGAATGCCTTTGGACGTGTGTTGAAAGAAGGCCCGCTGGAAGATCAGGGCAACAAGGAACAGATTGCCAAGTTGCTGCGCTTCAGTTCAACGCATACCGACAGTGCAGATCAAAATGTATCGCTGGACGATTATATTTCCAGAATGAAATCGGGGCAGAGCAAAATTTACTTTATCACCGCCGAAAGTTTTGCCGCCGCCAAAAACAGCCCGCATCTCGAAGTCTTCCGTCGTAAAGACATCGAAGTGTTATTGATGGGTGATCGTGTTGATGACTGGATGGTTGAACATCTGACAGAATACGATGGCAAGAAACTGCAATCCGTTGCCAAGGGTGATCTTGATCTAGGTGAGATTGAAGATGAAGCTGACAAGAAGGCACAGGAAAAAGCCCAGGATGATTACAAGGATGCGCTGGAAAAAATCAAGGACTGCCTGAAAGAAAAAGCCAAGGATGTGCGCATCACTCATCGTTTGACAGATTCCCCATCCTGCCTTGTACTGGAAGAACATGACATGGGTATGCAAATGCAGCAGATACTCAAGGCGGCGGGACAGAATGTGCCAATGAGTAAACCCATACTGGAGCTGAACCCCGAACATCCACTGGTGAGCAAGCTGAAAAATATGGATGACAAATCGGCACTGGAAAACTGGTCAAACATATTATTTGATCAGGCCTTACTGGCAGAGGGTGGTCAGCTGGAAGATCCGGCAGCATTTGTGAAACGAGTGAATCAGATGCTGTTAAACTAGCACGGACTTTACGTTGTAAGTCTATATAAAAGGGCATGCTTCAGGCATGCCCTTTTTGGTTGTGTTTGGTTTATAAATAACGTAGCCTTTATCGTAATAACAGGGATCGAATTAGTATTTCACGGAAGTTTAATGTGACATTTATCACCATCTTTGTGGAGTAACTATGGGTTTTACCCGATTGTTTACCTTTCTGGCGATGACATCAATGTTGATGCTTGCCCAAACGCTATCTATGAATTCTGCCGATGCAGCCAATGCGGATTTTAAGGTGGAGAAGCGTTATCTTTATGTCCAGCCAGGACAAACCATATTCAGTATTGTAAAAGTCCTGTATCCGGATCAGAAAGAAAACTGGCCGGTTATCATTAACGAAATTGTCAAAAAAAATCCCCATGCATTTGAGCGAGGAGTTGCTTCGCAGATACGCGTGGGTGAACGCATCGAATTAGCCTCCTTTAAGTCCGGTATCAAGCCGGCAACTAAAATGATGGTGTATAAGGGGCCGGAATCTGTCGGCCAGGTTATGCAGGCCCGTGGTAAAACATTTGCTATCTCGGCAAAAAATGTCAATCGGGAACTCGCTATAGGCAGTGAAATATTTGTTGGTGATCGGTTATTCACCGGTGTCGATGGTTTCATGCGCCTGAGCATGATTGATGAAGCCAAGATTGATATGCGTTGTAACAGTGAAGTGTTGATTGAAGACTATCGTCTGTTGCGTGCAGGTAATCGCAGTATTATTCATTTGATCAAGGGTAGTCTGCGCAAGGTCACCGGTTCCATCGGTAAAATGGCAGAAGATGTTTATGAAATGCGCACGCCCATGGCCACCGTTGGTGTACGCGGTACCGATTATGCCATTCGTGTTTTGCAGTCCCATGGTTGTGACGGCAGTGTTGATGTCAACAGCGATGGTCTGTTTGTCAAAGTCAATGCCGGTGCCATCGATCTCAAAAATAAATCCGGTACGGTTGGGCTCAATGAAGGCGATGCAGCTCATGTTTCCAGTGATGGCGCAAATCCCCAGAATATTCGCGTTGGTGATGGTGTGTTCGATGCAGCAGAAGAGGAAGGCTCTTCCTGGTGGAAGTGGTTGCTGGTCATTGTATTAATTGCCGCTGCTGCCTGATGTATGACGCAGGATGTCGAAAAACTACGCCTGGATAAATGGTTGTGGGCTGCACGTTTTTTCAAAACCCGCGCCCTGGCTACCGCAGCGATCAGCGGTGGTAAAGTTCATTTGAACGGCGATCGCATTAAACCCTCTCGCGATGTCAAAGTCGGAGATCATTTAAGTATCACCCGCGAACAAACTCATTTTGAAGTAATTGTGCAGGCATTAAATGCCCAGCGTCGCCCGGCGAAAGAAGCGCAGTTGCTTTACACCGAAACCGAAGACAGCATCAAGGCGCGTGAACAACAAGCCGAAGTAAATAAGATGCTCAGCGCCAGTATGCACTATTCTGATAAACGTCCCGATAAAAAAGAACGCCGGCAGATAGTCAAGTTCAGGCGTAAACAGGGATGATTTAAACACGTTAACGCAAAGGCGCCAGGGCGCAAAGAATGCAAAGCTTTAAGTAATAAATATAGGTGCAGTAGCAGATTGGTGCTGAGCTTGCGAAGCCCAATATGTAATTTTTCTTGCGAAATCATCGCGAAATCATAGGGTCGGACTCGTCGATATTTGCAGTGAAGCAGGGTGCAATAAGCGTAGCGCATTGACCGAAATAAAAATTCTAATTGGGTTTTAATACGTTCCTATTCGTTATTTCTGTTTCAGGATTCCGGCCAAGAGCATGCCGTAATGACGGGCTGGGTACGACGCAATGCCCGCTGGTTATTGCGCTCCATACATCATTTTAACTTTGCGTTCTTTACGTCTTTGCCTATATGGATGTAGGTAAGGAGCGTGAGCAGGATGCGGAAGCTTTGCGTCTCCGCGTTGAAATATTTTTTACCGTTGACACCAGAACTTTACCTGCTGTGCTTCCAAAAACATTTCAGCATCCTTGCCCTGCAACATGGCAAAAGTAGAAAGCATTCCCGCTTCAAGACAGGTGTTCGCAATCACCGTCACTGAATGTGGTGCATCCAGCACCGGCCAGCCGGTTTTGGGATTGAGTATGTGGCTATAACGCACGCCATCTTTCAATAAATAACGTCGTGCATCGCCGCTGGTGGCAAGACCACCGCGCATTAATTGCACCTGGCCAATGGCATTCTCACCGGTTTTATCCGGATCATCGACACCGATGATCCATGGCTGGTTTTTGTTTCTTGGTCCGGTGACCACAATGTCACCCCCAAAATTGACCAGTGCACTTGCTGTAGTGTATTCAGCAATGAGTTTCGCGCATTGATCCACTGCGTATTCCTTGCCCAATCCACCCAGGTCAATTTCCATCTCGTTCTGTAGCGTCAACAGTGGTCGTTGCCAAGTCACTTTGTTCCAGCCAATTCTGGATTTGATGTTGTCGATGTGAGTCTGGCCCGGAATTTTATCACTGCCATCGAATTTCCAGATTTCCCGAAGCACGCCGGAGGTGATATCAAACAGGCCATCACTCAATTCATAACATTGATTGGCAAACTCCAGCAGATTGGCGGTTTCATCATCGACGTGGATGGTTTTACCCTGGGCGTTGTTGATCTGGTGAATGATATTGTCATTACGATAGCGACTGAACTTGTGCTCGATACGTTTTGCTTCGTCATAGGTAATAGCAACAGCCTGATTGGCAATGAGTTGATCCTCAGTAACGATGAGTATTTCACAGGGGCAGGCCATGGCCTGAAAGCGACCAATCCAGTAATCGTTGATGTGTTCAAGTGTGTAGTTTTGCTGTGACATGTTTCGATTCTAGCAATGAGTTCGCCTGAATATATACAGATACATCAGCCCGGGGCTTCAAAGATGCTTTTGTATAGTGAATACACTACAATTGTCCGCTGTTTTTTCAGCCAAATGTCATTAGAAAAATTCAAAAGGGGGGATTGTATATGGAGAACCTGCAGGCGGGCAGTGACGTTCTGTTTATTCTTCTGGGTGCGATCATGGTGCTGGCCATGCATGCCGGGTTCGCCTTTCTTGAAGTGGGGACCGTGCGTAGCAAGAACCAGGTTAATGCACTGGTCAAGATCATTGTTGATTTTGCGATTTCCACTATCGCTTATTTCTTTATCGGTTACGGTATTGCCTACGGTGTTGATTTCTTCAGCGATGCTCAGGTGTTGAGTGAAAAGAGCGGCTACGAGCTGGTCAAATTTTTCTTTTTACTGACCTTTGCTGCTGCTATTCCGGCCATTATCTCCGGTGGTATTGCTGAACGCGCCAAGTTCAATCCCCAGATGGCGGCAACCTTTGTGGTGGTGGCGCTGGTTTATCCTTTCTTCGAAGGCATTACCTGGAATGGTAATTATGGCATTCAGGACTGGATCGAAAGTACATTTGGCGCCGGCTTTCATGATTTTGCCGGTTCGGTTGTTGTGCATGCTGTCGGCGGCTGGATAGCACTGGGCGCAGTCATTACCCTGGGGGCTCGCAAGGGTCGATATGGCAATAATGGCGAAGTCTATGCCCATCCGCCGTCCAGTATTCCTTTCCTTGCACTGGGTGCCTGGATTCTGTCCGTGGGCTGGTTTGGATTTAATGTGATGTCGGCTCAAACCATCGAGGCCGTGAGCGGACTGGTAGCAGTGAATTCGCTGATGGCCATGGTCGGTGGCATTCTGGCTGCATTGTTCATGGGGCGTAACGACCCGGGTTTCGTACATAACGGACCTTTGGCCGGTCTGGTGGCGGTATGTGCCGGTTCCGATGTGATGCATCCACTGGGAGCACTGGCAACCGGTGTGGTAGCCGGTGTTTTATTTGTCTGGGCATTTACCATGACCCAGAATCGCTGGAAGATTGATGACGTGCTGGGTGTGTGGCCCTTGCATGGCCTGTGTGGCGCATGGGGTGGTATCGCCGCCGGCATTTTTGGCCTGGAAACCCTGGGTGGCATGGGTGGTGTGACCTTCATGGCACAGCTGGTCGGTACAATTCTGGGATTGGCGATTGCCCTGGGTGGTGGTTTTGTGGTCTACGGTATCCTGAAATCCCTGGTGGGTATTCGTCTTAGTGAAGAGGAAGAGTTTCACGGTGCCGATTTGAGTATTCACAAAATCCGGGCAACACCGGATTATGATAAGTAAAATCAGTCAGTTGGTTTATGCGGGGGAAGGCGCTTTGAGCGCCTTTCTTTTGTTCGGCTTGGTGAATTCTCGTGTTAATATGCGGCCTTCGTCATAACCCACACCAGGTGAAACAAGTTAGTCCTATTCTATGACCCAGCCCACGATTATTCCCCGATCCAGTCATCGCATTTCCCGCGACAATATTGACGACAACGCGCTCAAGGTGCTCTACCGATTGCATAAGGCAGGTTATCGTGCGTTGCTGGTGGGTGGCGGTGTACGAGATCTGTTGCTGAATCATGTACCCAAGGATTTCGATATAGCCACCGATGCTCATCCGGAGCAGGTGAAAAGACTGTTTGGTAACTGTCATCTCATCGGTCGTCGGTTTCGTCTGGCGCATATTTATTTTGGCCGGGAAACCATCGAAGTAGCCACCTTCCGTGCCGGTCACGAAGACAGTGACGATGATCACCAGCAAAGCGATTCCGGGCGTATTCTGCGTGACAATGTTTACGGCAATATCGAAGAAGATGCCTGGCGTCGCGATTTCACCATCAATGCGCTTTACTACGACATAGCCGATTTTTCCGTGGTGGATTATGTGGGCGCCATGGAAGATATGGAACAGCGCGTTATTCGCATGATCGGTGATCCGGTCACCCGTTACCGTGAAGATCCGGTACGTATGCTGCGTGCGCTGCGTTTTGCAGCCAAGCTGGATTTTGCTATTCACCCGGATACGGAGCAGCCCATTTATGAACTGGGCCATTTGTTACAGGATATTCCACCGGCTCGACTTTATGATGAAGTGCTGAAGCTGTTCCACTCGGGCCAGGCTGTGGCCATACTGGATTTGCTCATCAAGTATGGATTGATGGCCCACCTGTTCCCCGCCACCCATGAAGCCCTGCAGAAATCCGATGGCGCTATGCTGGAATTTCTTCGGTTATCCATGGCCAGCACCGATGCCCGTGTACTTGAGGGTAAACCCATCACCCCGGCATTCCTGTTTGCCGCCATGCTATGGCAGCCGGTCCAGAATTTACGTCAGCAATATGCCGATGCAGACTTACCACCAGCCATTGCCATGCAAAATGCCATATCCACGGTGTTGTCGCAGCAGGTGCGGGCAACTTCTATTCCCAAACGATTCAGTATGGTGGTTCGGGAAATCTGGTTATTACAACATCGCTTCAAGTCCCGTCAGGGACGGCCGGTGCGTGCCCTGTTGCAACATCACAAGTTCAGGGCCGCCTACGATTTTATGTGCCTGCGCAGCAAAGCGGGTGAGCTGAAAGATGACAGCTGTAACTGGTGGACCCATGTCCAGACCCTGTCCCCCGAAGAACAGGAAACCTTACTCAAGCCAGCACAAAATGCCCCGCGTAAACGGCGTCAGCGCAAGAAAAAAGTGCAGTGAAACCCAACTGATGGCGACGGTATATATCGGTATGGGCAGCAATCTGGATGAGCCCGTCAAACAGCTGTGCAGGGCCTTGCTAAGTCTGGATCAAATCATAAGTAGTAAAAGGCTGGCGGATTCAGGCCTGTTTTCCAGCAAGGCCCTGACCCTGCCGGGGGATGATCGGCCGCAGCCTGACTATGTCAATGCCGTGGTTAAAATGGAAACGCAACTCGACCCCAGGGCGTTGCTGGATCAGCTGCAGGCCCTTGAAGCGGCCCAGGGTAGACAGCGACTGGAGCGTTGGGGTCCGCGTACCCTGGATCTGGATATTTTGCTGTACGATGATGGAATAATATCGCAAGCCGACTTAACCGTTCCCCATCCCGCTATGGCGCAACGTAATTTCGTGTTATATCCCTTGCAACAGATTGATCCTGATCTGCATATACCGGGGCAGGGGGATGTATCCGAGCTGATTCACCAGGTTTCGGATCAGGGTATAACTTACTTGGGGACATTTGAACAAGCCATGAAGCAGTACGATTATAGCCATGAGTGATCCGCGATATATTGTGGTCGAAGGGCCGATTGGAGTGGGTAAAACAACCCTGGCACGGCGACTGGCCGAATCCTTCAATACGGAACTGTTGCTGGAAGGTGCGACGGAAAATCCGTTCATGGCCAAATTTTACGAAAACCCGCGCACCGCAGCACTGCCAACCCAGTTGTTCTTCCTGTTACAGCGGGCCCGTCAAATGCAGGAGTTGCGTCAGGGTGATATGTTCAACCCGGTCCGGGTGGCGGATTTCCTGATGGAAAAGGATAGGCTGTTTGCGGAACTGACCCTGGATGATGACGAGCTGCATCTCTACGAACAGGTGTATGAACAGCTGACTTTCGATGTACCGCAACCGGATCTGGTGATTTATTTACAGGCGCCGGTGGAGGTGCTGCTGGATCGTATTCAAATCCGGGGCATTGCCCATGAGCGCATGATTGAAGCGGCGTATTTGCAACGTCTGGCCAATGCCTATGTCGATTTCTTCTATCATTACAATGAAGCACCCTTGCTGATTGTGAACGCCAGCGATATCGATTTTGCCAACAATGACAGCGACTATGAGCAATTATTGCAACGGGTGCGCTCCATTCGCAGCGGTCGTCATTTCTACAATCCCGGCCCGGAATTTTAGGACAGTCCTATGAGCGTGCATTCAACTACCGTTCGTACCACCGTACGAAAACTTAAAGACATGAAAGCCAGGGGCGAAAAAATCGCCTGCCTGACCGCCTATGATGTCAGCTTTGCCCAAGTGCTCGACCAGAACGGCGTGGATGTTGTACTGGTGGGAGATTCCCTGGGCATGGTGATCCAGGGCGAGGACACCACGTTACCGGTGACCATGGATGACATGGTATATCATGGCCGCGCTGTTGCCCGCGGCCTGCAACAGGCCCTGTTGATTCTGGATATGCCCTTCATGAGCGACGCCAGTGTGGAGCAGGCGGTGGCCAATGCCGGTCGATTCATGAAGCAGGCCGGCGCCAATATGGTGAAACTGGAAGGTGGCGCCGATCAGCAGGAGCTGGTGGCGACCCTGACCCGTCTTGGCATACCTGTGTGTGCTCATCTGGGCTTGCAGCCGCAACGGGTACACAAACTCGGTGGCTACCGGGTGCAGGGCCGTGAAAAGGGTGTGGCGGATACCATGTTGCACGATGCCCGGGTACTGGAACAGGCCGGTGCCGATATGTTGTTGCTGGAGTGTGTGCCGGCAGAACTGGCAAAGCAAATCACGCAACAGGCTGGTATTCCGGTCATCGGTATTGGTGCCGGTGTGGATTGCGACGGCCAGATTCTGGTGCTGTATGACATTCTCGGCATCTCCGCCGGCAAGATACCCAGGTTTTCCAAGAACTTTATCGCCGAAGCGGGCGATATTGCCGCAGCAGTACGGCTCTATGTTGAGCAGGTAAAGGCAGCTACATTCCCTTCCGCTGAACACAGCTTCCAGAGTTAAGATTCAATCTCCATGAAAATCTGTTCGACGATTAATAGCCTTCGTGATCAGGTGC
>JBFHPZ010000051.1:0-9983 GCA_041592495.1 Gammaproteobacteria bacterium
CAGGCAGATGATGGTTGGTATATTTACCATGTGGGTGAGGAAGCTCCACAACAAACCAGTAACACACAACAACTATTAACTTTTATTGAAGAAATCGACTCGCTGTTGCGAAGCGAGCACCAGGAAGAATATTGCGCCATTGTGTATGCAGATAACCATGAGCATCCCGCGTTCATAAAAATATTTGACCCGCACAACCTGGGTGTCAGTTGCGGATTTAGTGAAAACCCGCCATTGCCAGGCTGGGTGTTGTCCAGAATAAAACCAGTCAATCTGGAAAATGCCTTACGCCCCACCAATAATCGACGCCGTTGGTGGCAAAGAATATTTGAATAAAAAAAGGCCGGTTAACCGGCCTTTTTTTATTCAAACTAAATCCATTCTAAAGACCGATTAATTCGACATGTAAACCATGGCTGGTAACAATCTGAAGTAATTTTGCCGGTGTTGTGTGATCAGGATTGTATTCAACAATCATCAAGTGTGGTTTTTCCGCATGATAACCCAGGCCAATAACACCCAGCTGATCACGCATGTGCTTTTCCAGTAATTCCTGTTGTGTTAAATCTAGCGACTCATCTATGTGTAACATAACATCAGTCATCGGGATATCCATGACAGCCTCCTTAAGGGGAGCGTGGTTTCTATATTGTTAAGTCTAGAAGTTGCGATGTTTATAAGCAAAAAAGTAAATTCAATTAACCGCATTAGGCAGGTTAATCAGGTTCCCAGGAATAGAATCTGTGAAGGGGAAAAAATTGTTTGGAATTTTTCGGTAGCCTGGCTAGCAGGCTACCGGTTGAATTAATGGGAAACCAGTTATCATTTAACTGATTCTTTGTGCATGATAACCGTGACGTTCTATCATGCGTATAAAGTTCATTGGATGAGCGCAGTTGAGGTTAAAGCCAACCGTCATCAAATGGGGTTTTTTATCATTACAGTCAATGGTAATAACACCAGATTGCATGCGTAAATGATCGGTAAGAACATTGCGCTGCCATTGTTCGAGATGCTCATTGATATGGAGTGTTACATCAGCGATTTTTGCATTCATGACATACTCCCGTAGGCAATCATAGTTCGATATTAATCTGCTGTTGCTAATGGGGCTACCAAAAATAATTTATTAAGAATCCATAAAGACAGTTAATCATTTAAGCGATGCATAAAAAAAGGCCCCGGTATACGGGGCCTTTATTATGCACGTGGCAGGTACAATTTACATGCCACTACCGCATTTGCTTTCTTTGGCATCTTTTTTCATGGAAGCGCCGCACTTGCCTTCACCACATTTACCTTCTTTGGTGTCTTTTTTCATGGAAGCGCCGCACTTGCCTTCACCGCATTTGCCTTCTTTGGCATCTTTTTTCATGGAAGCGCCGCACTTGCTTTCACCGCATTTGCCAGTGCCGCATTTTGCTTCAGTGTTTTCGGCCAGTTGCATTTGATCAGCCGCTTGAGCGCCCATTGCAAATGGATTTTCAGCAGCATTGATAACCGGGCTGGCGACCAGAATAAACAACATGCTGAGAGGTGCGATCAACATTTTTACAATTTTCATAAGGATGATCCTATAGGGTTGGTTAGAAAATGAATGTGCTGAGTCTATCTCTTCCCGTTATGAAAAGACAGGTCTAACAGCTGAGAAGTTCGCAAGCCAGTTCACAATAAAAAAGTCCATTATCACAGAATTACCCTTGTTCCTGTCGCCTCGTATTCTGGCGAGGAATGTAAGAATTCTGATAAAAATCACTTCCGGCGATGTTATTCCTGAATACCGGCACGTTGATGCAGACATTGTAAATAACTGTTTTCGTCAGGGGGCGTATTATTACGTTGCGCCTGCCACAGTGCTTCGGCAAGGCATTCCATCATTTCGTGTTCAGCATCATGGGCCGATTTTAATTTCTGGCTGAGGGCCTGATAGCATTTCAGAATGCCCATGGGGCGATTGGTCGCCAGCTGCTCCCGAATAGCCAGGTGCATGCCCATGTGCAGGAAGGGGTTGGTCTGACCTGTTTCCGGCAGAAAGTCGGATTCGATGTGTTGCAGTTGTTTATGGTACTCCGGGTGTTCCTTTATCACCTGGGCAATCTGATGCTCCAGTGGTTCCATTGGTTGACCTTGCTGAAATTTTTTCCAGGCGTTGGCATAGGCACGGCGTAACTGGTTACGGTCATTTCCGAAAATCATTCGATCACCTTGCCTTTAAACTCGCACAGGTCTTCTATTACACAGGAGCCACAACGGGGTTTACGTGCAACGCAGGTATAACGGCCATGGAGTATCAGCCAGTGATGTGCATCCTGTTTGTATTCGGGTGGCACAAACTTGATTAATTTTTTTTCAACTTCCAGCACGGTCTTCCCCGGTGCGATTTTAGTGCGATTGGAAACTCGAAAAATGTGTGTGTCCACCGCAATGGTTGGATGACCAAACGCAGTATTACGAATCACGTTTGCTGTTTTTCGGCCAACGCCCGGCAGCGACTCCAGTGCCTGCTGGTCATCGGGCACTTCTCCCTGATACTGATCAATTAATATTTTGCAGGTCTTGATGATGTTGGCGCCTTTTGTATTGTAAAGGCCTATGGTCTGGATATATTTTTTCAGCCCTTTTTCACCCAGTTTCAAAATGGCTTCGGGAGTATTGGCAACCGGAAAAAGTTTATCCGTGGCTTTGTTGACGCCTTTATCAGTGGCCTGCGCTGAAAGTACGACAGCGACTAATAGTTCGAATGGTGTGGTGTAATTGAGTTCAGTGGCAGGCGCCGGATTTTCGGTTTTTAAGCGGGCAAAAATTGCCCTGCGTTTTTCTGCATTCATGCGATCAGGCGTTGGCTACTTGTGTGGTGGCAACAGCAATACGTGCCTGACGTTTTTGCTGTTTTTTGTCGATTACATTTTTGAGCGCAATGATCAGGCCCAATCCGATGAAAGCGCCGGGTGGTAAAATCGCCAGCAGAAAACCTGAATAATTATCGATCAGGGTCAGGGTCCAGTCACGGGCGACATCACCAAACATTAAATGGGCATCGGCGAACAAAGTACCACGACCAATCAGTTCGCGCATGCCGCCGAGCAACACCAGAACCGCAGTAAAACCCAGTCCCATCATCATGCCATCCAGTGTCGAAGGCAGTAGTTTGTTTTTCGAGGCAAAGGCTTCGGCGCGGGCGAGGATGCTGCAGTTAGTGACAATCAGGGGAATGAATATGCCGAGAACCAGATACAGTTCATATAACCAGGCATTCATCGCCAGCTCAATGGTGGTAACGATGGAAGCAATGATGAGGACGAAAACAGGCACCCGCACTTCCGGTCGAACCCAGTGACGAATCAAGGAGACGGTGAAATTTGATATCGTCAGTGTGAGCATGGTGGCCAGACCCAGTCCCAGTCCATTGATGACCGTGCCGGTTACTGCCAGTAACGGACACAGACCCAGCAACTGTACCAGGGCAACGGTGTTGCTCCACAAGCCTTTCTTGCTGATTTCACTGTAATCGCTATCAGTCATGGTGTTCGTCTTTGTCTTTATGTTCGTTTTTGTGTTTGTCTTTATCTTTATGTTTGTCTTCGTCGTTCAACAAGTGTTCGTGTTCGTGCTTAAAGTATAACAAAGCCTTATGTACTGCTTTTACCACAGCCCGTGGGGTAATGGTGGCGCCGGTAAACTGGTCAAACTCGCCGCCATCCCGTTTGACTTTCCAGCCTTTCTTGTCGGGGTGTTTCAGGGATTTTCCATCAAATGCCAGTACCCAGTCGCTGCGCTTGAGTTCGATTTGGTCGCCCAGGCCAGGCGTTTCCTTGTGGTGAACAATACGAACCCCGGCCAGGCTGCCGTCTGCCTTGATGCCGATGAGCAGTTTAATTTCACCGCTGTAGCCATCCGGTGCAATCGCCGAAAAAATGACCGCAACCACGTCATCCTGCTTGCGGGCAATATAAGCCAGTGATGGATGTTTCTGTCCCAGCTCGTCGGTAGCTTCCAGTTGCAGGGTGTCATGGAGTAAATCATTATCATACTGCGACTGGGGTACGATTTCGTTCAGGCTGCGCAACATGGCGCGACGTTCATTATCCGCAATCTGCTCCGCCGTTCCCTCAAAGGTCACGCCGACCATGGCGGCACCGAAAATGGCGAACAACATGAGCAACAAACCGGTAACGATAATTTGCTTACCCTTCTTCATGCCTACTCATGCTCGTCTTTTTTCAGGTGGTGCGGAATTTCACTCCAGTGATGACCATAGGCGCGGGGCATGGTGTAGTAGTCCAGCAGCGGCGCCGTCATGTTCATCAGTAATACCGCGAAAGCTATGCCGTCCGGGTAACCGCCCCAGGTACGGATCACAAAAATGAAGAATCCTATGCCGATAGCGAAAAACCAGCGGCCCCTGGGTGTGGTGCTGGCGGTTACCGGGTCGGTGGCGATAAAGAAGGCTGCGAGCATGATGCCGCCACTGAATAGATGGAAAGTGGGGGGAACGTAACTGGCATAATCGTATAGAGCAAAGCTGTTGGATAGCAGCAACAGGCTACCCAGGAGTCCGGCAGGTATACGCCAGTCGATGACGCCTGTGGTGGCCAGCCATAGGCCCCCTAGTAAAAACAGGCCATTAATCCATTCCCAGCCCACACCACTAACATAGCCAAACATAGGGCCATAAGCTGCGCTTTCCCTGATGTCATTGATGCTGAGTTCCAGTCCCAGCTGGGTTTTCATGGTATCAAGGGGAGTTGCCATGGAGATACTATCCCAGCTCATCCCCACCGGGATGTGGCCGGTAAAAATGATTTGCAGGGTGTCGACAAAACCCAGGCCTGTGGAAAAATCCACCAATGGCGGTACCCATTGGGTCATTTCCTTGGGGAAGGAAATGATGGCCACAACATAACCCACCATGGCGGGATTGAAAGGGTTGAATCCCAGGCCGCCATACAGGTGTTTGGCAACGATAATGGCAAATGCCGTGGCAATCGTAGTGAGCCACCAGGGTGCCAGTTGAGGTAAGGCCAGCGCCAGCAGGCAGGCGGTGACCAGGGCACTGTTATCCAGCAGGTAAGGTTTCAGTGGCCGCTTGCGTATGCTCAGCATCAGGGCTTCACTGGTCAGGGCAACGACACTAGCCAGCAAAATATTGATGAGTACGCCATATCCAAAGAAGTAAACGCAAGCGATGGTGCCTGGAATCAAAGCCAGCAAGACTTGCCGCATGACCTTGCTGACACTGTTTATCGGCGTGTGATGGGGCGAGCTGGCAGTTTTAAAGCGCATATTATTCTTTTCCTGATAACTGGCGCCGCTTATCGGCATCTTCAATTAGCTTTTGTTGAGCCGGGGTCAGATTGTCTGTGTTCTGCGGTGCCGCATCACTGCTGGCTTTTTTGGCTTTAACCCGTTCCATGGCAGCGGCAATGGCTGCTTTTTTGGGGTCTTCTGTTGGGGTGGATTTAGCTGCCTCGGCCTGTTTTTTTCTGGCCAGCATTTCCTTTTTCTTGCGCAGGGCTTCTTCCCGTTCCTGTTTTTCCCGTTCCAGACGGGCTGCACGGAATTCATGACGGATACGGGCATGATCGGATTTTTGTTTTTCCCGTTCCTGATTCCAGATTTCGGTTTTGGCGAAGCGATAGTATTGCACCAGTGGAATCTGGCTTGGGCAGACATAGGCGCAGCAGCCGCATTCGATGCAGTCGAACAAATGGTAATCCTGTATCACATCGAAATTTTTTGAACTGGCATACCAGTAGAGTTGTTGCGGCAATAGACTGGCCGGGCAAACCTTGGTGCATTCGCCGCAGCGAATACAGGGCATAGTCTGGGTAGTCAGGGCTGTATCAGCCGTGGTTTTGACCAGCAGGCAGTTGCAACCCTTGATTATCGGTAATTGATCACTGTGCAGGCTGAATCCCATCATGGGGCCGCCCATGATCAGTTTTTCGGCATCGGGCCTATAGCCTCCGCACTGCGCAATAATATCCGCCATAGGCGTACCAATCAGGACTTCCATGTTCTGCGGCTGTTCTATTCCTGGACCGGTTACGGTGATGATGCGGGATATCAGGGGTTCGCCCCTTACAACGGCGCCATATACGGCTGCTGCAGTACCAACATTTTGCACCAGCAGACCAATGTCGGCGGGCAGGCCATCACTGGGGACTTCCTTGCCTGTCAGAATCTTGATGAGCTGCTTCTCGCCACCGGCAGGGTATATGGAAGGAATCTCAACAATTTCTATGCGGTCACATTGGGATGCAACCAGGGCCTGCTCCAGGGCTGCCATGGCTTCCGGTTTGTTGTCTTCAACCGCGATCAGGCATTTTTCCGCATGAAGGGCATAGGCAATAATTTCGGCGCCATGAATGACGTCAATGGCGCGTTCCCGCATGAGCATGTCATCACAGGAAATATAGGGTTCGCATTCACTGCCGTTGAGGATCAGGGTTTCGATTTTGTGAACCGGCCCGGGATTGAGCTTGACCGCCGTAGGAAATGCGGCACCCCCCAGGCCCACAATACCGGCATGACGGACTCGATTACGAATTTCACCCGGATCCAGATCCCGGAAGTTTGCCACCGGATCCAGAGCAATCCACTCATCCTTGCCGTCTGTTTCAATGCTTACGCACAGGGACGATAGACCGGATGGGTGTGGAATAGGATGCTCGGCAATGGCCGTGACTGTGCCCGAGGTGGATGCATGCACCGGGGCGCTCACATACGCCTTGGGCAGGGTGAGGGCTTGTCCCTTGAGCACGCGATCCCCCACGCTGACCAGTACCTCGCCTATTTCACCAATATGCTGGTGCAAGGGGATAACGACTTCTGCCGGCAGGCTGGCTTTGGCAATAGCCGTGGCGGTGGACATGGCTTTTTTGCCCGCCAGTGTCAGGCCGCCGTGAAATTGCCACAATGGATGTTTTTTGCGTGTCATGTCAGTTCAATGCAGTCATCAGGCCATGGGTGCCGTATTTTTATTTTCGGGCAAAGGCCAGCGCCAGGTATCCGGCACAATTTTCACTGGCACTATGTGTATACAATCTACCGGGCAGGGAGGGATGCATAAATTACAGCCAGTGCACTCCGATTCAATAATGGTGTGCATTTGCTTGGCGGCACCCAGTATGGCATCCACCGGGCAGGCCTGGATACACAGGGTGCAGCCGATGCAGGTTTGCTCATCTATATGGACGATGGTCTTTTCCGGTTCGGCGGCATGTTCCTCATCCAGCGGTTGAGGTTCCACCCCAAGCAAATCCGCCAGTGCCAGCATAGTGGTTTCACCCCCCGGCGGACATAGGTTAATAGCGGCTTCGCCCTTGGCAATGGCCTCGGCATAGGGGCGGCATCCGGCAAAGCTGCACTGCCCACATTGGGTTTGCGGCAGCAGGGCATCAATTCGGTCCACCACCGGATCGCCTTCCACATGAAAACGAATCGAGGCATAGCCCAGCAGCAGGCCAAACAGGGCGGCGATGACCGCGAGTATGACAATGGCGGTTAATACTGACATCGACTACTTAACCAGCCCCACAAAACCCATAAAGGCCAAGGACATGATGCCCGCAGTGATGAGGGCAATAGCATTACCCTGGAACACGTCGGGAACATCGGCCACTGCAATGCGTTCCCGAATACCGGCAAACAACACCAGCACCAGCGAAAAGCCGACAGCCGCACCAAATCCATAAAAGGCGGAATGCAGGAAACCATGCTCCTGTTGCACGTTGAGCAGGGCCACACCCAATACAGCACAGTTGGTGGTAATCAGGGGCAGGAATATGCCCAGCACGTTATACAGCAGGGGACTGGTTTTGTGCACTACCATTTCAGTGAATTGCACCACCACCGCGATGACCAGGATGAACATGATGGTGCGCAGGTATTGCAAATCCAGGGGCAACAAAATGTATTCGTTGACCAGATAGCTGCAAATCGAGGATAGCGTGAGAACAAAAGTGGTTGCCAATGCCATACCCATGGCGGTTTCCAGCTTGCGGGAGACCCCCATAAACGGGCACAGGCCAAGAAATTTCACCAGAACGAAATTGTTAACCCAGATGGTGCTGATAAGAATAAGTGCGTATTCTGTCATTTCGTCTCGGATAGAATCGATTGTGGCGCCAGTGTAACCCTAATATGGCCCCATAACACCTTGTTTAAACAGGGTATATTAGCAAATATGAAACTGAGTGGATGGATAATCAGGAGAAATGTTGAAAAAAAATATGAATGTTATAAATGATGGCTATCAGCGGATAAACGGTCTTGATTCAAATTCGGTTTTTTGAGTTAATGAAAACCTTTCCCGTTCAAGAGAGGCTATGGATTTATAACCTTATTCTTGAGCTGCTTCGGGAAACGGGTCAAACAATTAGCAATAGCGTGGGAAACCGTAATAGTACGGGGCCGGCTGAATAAGCCGGCTTTTTTTTATGTACAGGATGTACGGTATTTCGCCAGAGGCAGGATGCCGGTAGTGAAGCTGTACAGGAAGTACGGCAAGTTTTTGCTCCTGCAACACTTGCACCATCCTGGCGGTCGTATGCTGCGGAGCCCCGGATGCGCGAGAGCAGCGCCTTTCAGAGCATAACAATCTTCAAAATGAGTCCCCGAACAACCTGAATTCTCAGGTTTGCTTACTTTACCTTCATTCCCGGCTGCGCACCCTCATCCGGATTCAAAATCCATAAATCCTTACCCCCGGGTCCAGCCGCCAGCACCATGCCTTCCGACATGCCGAATTTCATTTTACGGGGTTTCAGGTTGGCTACCATCACCGTGAGCTTGCCTTCCAGGTCTTCCGGTTTGTAGGCAGACTTGATGCCAGCAAACACGTTTCGGGTTTCGCCACCCAGGTCCAGGGTTAGTTGTAATAACTTGTCTGCACCGTCCACATGGGCGGCCTTGGCAATGCGGGCAATGCGTAGATCGATCTTGGCAAAATCAGCAAATTCGATTTCTTCTGCAATGGGGTCATCCATAAGCGGGCCTCTGGTTGTTGCAACCTGGGGTGCGGTTACTTGCTGCGCCAGATGCTGTTTTGTGGTTTCGATGATGTTATCGATCTGGGTTTTTTCGATACGCGTCATCAAGGGCTTGAACGTATTAATGTCATGGTTCAGCAGAGGCTGGGCTATTTGCGCCCAGTTCAAATCGCCGGTGTTCAAAAAGGCTTCCGAATGTCTGGCCAGTTCCGGCAGTATGGGTTTGAGATAAGCCACCAGCACACGGAACATGTTGAGCCCCTGGGTACAGGTCTCATGAACTTCCTGTTCCAGTCCGGCTTCCTTGATCTTGGCCCAGGGTTTCTGTTCATCGATGTACTGGTTGGCGCGATCCGCCAGGGCCATTATTTCGCGTACAGCACGGCTGTATTCCCGGTGTTCGAAGTGACTGGCGATGGCATCGCCGGCATCCACCAGTTACTGATATAAAGAAGGCGAAGGCAATTGTGCCGAGAGTTTGCTGCCGAATTTCTTGTTAATGAATCCGGCACACCGGCTGGCGATATTCACCACCTTGCCCACCAGGTCGGCATTCACCCGTTGCTGGAAGTCTTCCAGATTTAAATCGATATCGTCCACACCGGAAGACAGTTTGGCGGCATAGTAATAGCGCAGGTATTCCGGGTTCAGGTTCTCCAGGTAGGTGTGCGCCATTATAAAGGTGCCACGGGACTTGGACATTTTCTGGCCATCGACAGTGAGAAAACCGTGGCAATACACCGAGGAGGGTGTGCGGAAACCGGCACCGTGTAATACGGCGGGCCAGAACAGGGTATGGAAACGGGCAATGTCCTTGCCAATGAAATGCACCACCTGGGCTTTGGAATCCTTACCCCAGTATTCATCGAAGTTCAGGCCGGTTTTGGTGCACAGGTTCTTGAAGCTGGCCATGTAGCCCATGGGGGCATCCATCCATACGTAGAAATATTTACCCGGCGCATCGGGAATTTCAAAACCCCAGTAGGGGGC